>CAYRJB010000018.1:12630-15901 GCA_964424485.1 uncultured Actinomycetes bacterium | reverse complement strand
ATCCACCAAGTATGTCCTTCTTGATGTCTTCAATATTTTCAATGCCAACAGAGAGACGAACTAGTCCTGGAGTAACTCCAGCAGAAAGTTGATCTTCTGGTGTGAGTTGAGAGTGCGTTGTTGAAGCTGGGTGAATAGCAAGGCTTCGCACATCACCAATATTTGCAACATGGGAATGGAGAGTAAGCGCTTCAATAAACGCCTTGCCCGCTTCAACGCCACCTTTCAATTCAAAGGAGAGAACTGAACCCGTACCTTTAGGTGCATATTTCTTTGCAAGTGCGTTCCAGGGTGAAGAAGGCAAAAATGCATAGTTCACTTTCTCCACGATGTCTTGCGATTCAAGCCAGGTAGCAAGCGCCTTTGCATTTTCAACATGTCGCTCAATGCGAAGGGAGAGCGTTTCAAGTCCTTGCGCTAACAACCATGCGTTGAAAGGGCTTACGGCTGCGCCGGTATCGCGGAGCAAAGTGAGGCGAATCTTGAAGATGTAAGAGAGGTTTGCACCAAATGCGCTACCCACACCAAGCGCTTGGCTATAGACCAAGCCACCATACGATGGATCTGGCTCATTAAAATTCTTAAAGCGCTCGTGCTTGGCGTAATCAAATTTCCCAGAGTCCACGATGGCTCCAACGATTGCATTGCCGTGACCAGATAGGAACTTGGTTGCCGAGTGAACAACGACATCTGCACCATGTTCGATGGGGCGAATAAGGAATGGTGTTGCAACGGTGTTGTCCACGATAAGAGGAACGCCCACCTCGTGCGCGACCTTTGCGATTGCCTCGATATCCAAAATGTCATTTTTTGGATTTGCGATTGTTTCGCCAAAGAACGCCTTGGTGTTGGGGCGAGATGCCTGGCGCCATTGTTCTGGATTGCCTGGGTCTTCAACGAAAGTGACTTCAATACCAAACTTCTTCAAGGTGTGTTTGAAGAGGTTGTAGGTACCACCATAGAGAGATGGTGAAGAGACGATGTGATCGCCAGCTTCTGCCACATTCAAAATTGCATATGTTGTTGCAGCAGATCCGGATGCAACAAGAAGGGCTGCGACACCGCCTTCAAGATTTGCGATGCGTTGCTCAACTGGATCCTGGGTTGGATTCATCAAACGGGTATAGATATTTCCAAGCTCTGCTAATCCAAAGAGATTTGCCGCGTGTTGCGTATCGCGGAATTGATAGGCAGTTGTTTGATACAACGGAAGTGCGCGTGATCCCGTTGTTGGATCGGGAGTTTGCCCAGCATGAATCTGGCGCGTTTCAAATGAAGCATCATTGAGAGAAAAGGACATATCAACCTCCTAATAAATAGGGGTCAAACATCGTTGAGTGACCCACGCTTGCCGAATGTTTGTCCTAAGAAACAATCGACCTGGTCGTCACCCGGAGCACCCCACCGTAGGTGGAGGGTTGCCGTCCAGTAAGCCGGGGCTAAAACCTGGAACTCGTGACCGTGAACGAACTATAGAGATAAATTAAATTTCGCGCCACTTCGAAGTGATGGGCAGTCTGCGATCTTTTCCAAATGCACGAGATGAAATTTTTGTACCAGGTGGGTATTGGCGGCGCTTATATTCAGCAACATCAACCATGCGGATCGTCTTAGATGCAAGTGTTTCGCTAAAACCAGCAGCAATCAATCCCTCAAGCCCGCCATCCTCATCAATATAAATCGCAAGCATTTTGTCGAGTTCAAAATAATCAGGTAACGAATCGCTATCTTTTTGCCCAGGACGCAATTCTGCGGATGGCTCTTTTTCAATAGAGCTCACTGGAATGGGTTCGGTTTCCCCGCGGGAACGCGCGAGGTCATTGCGCCACTTTGCAAGGCGCCAAATATCTACTTTAAAAACATCTTTGATAGGCGCATATCCCCCGACGGCATCTCCATACATCGTTGAATAGCCAACTGCGAGTTCAGATTTGTTGCCGGTAGCTAAAACGAGATGTCCTTCTTGATTGGAGATTCCCATCAAGGTTGTGCCGCGAACGCGGGCTTGAACATTCTCTTCAGCGAGACCTGTGAGAGATAGGTTTTTAATGAATTCATCAACCATAGGTTGGATGGGAACGATGCGGTGGTTTAGTCCGATGCGGTGGGCTGAATCTGCAGCATCATGGAGTGAATGATCAGATGAATACTTCGACGGCATAGCAACGCCGAAGACTCGATGTGCGCCGATGGCATCAGCTGCGATGGCAGCGGTAACTGCAGAATCGATACCACCAGATAATCCGAGAAGAACAGATGGAAATCCGTTCTTAATGACATAGTCCCGAAGACCTATGACTAGTGCTTGCCAAATTTCTGCCTCATCCGAAAGTCGCTGGGTTGGTTGAAGCTCCAAAGGTGTGTAGGGCTCAACGGGCTTGTCAGATATCACAACATCAGGAGCACTGGTTGCGCTATCACATTCCAAATCCACCACGATCAGGCAATCATCGAATTGAGGCGCTCGAGTAATTACGGTGCCATCTTTATCAACAGCAATCGAGTCTCCATCAAAAACCAAATCATCCTGGCCACCAGTCATGTTGACATAGACAAGAGGTGCTCCGATTTCCCTAGCCCTTTGCGTGACCAAGGAGAAACGAGTGTCATCCTTGGCTCGCTCGTAGGGAGATCCGTTAGGCACAACAACAAGCCCCGGCTTCCTTGATGCAAGAGTTTTGACAGGTCCTTCGAAATGCCAAATATCTTCACAAATTGCAACTGCGACATCTATTCCGTGGATGCGAACTACGAGCGAATCGTTGCCAGGAACGAAATGTCGAAACTCATCAAAGACTCCGTAATTAGGAAGATGATGTTTGATGTAGGTCGCCTTCACTTTTCCTTGATGCACAATTGCAACTGCGTTTTGCGGGGCACCTTCTGTGTTCTCATCTAGATAGCCGATTACGCAAGAAAGATCAGGGGGCAATTGGTTGATGAGATTTTCTAGCGCTTTTTTGGAGGCTTGGCGAAAGGTATGGCGAAGCGCTAGATCCTCAACTGGATAGCCTGTAACGATCATCTCTGGAAAGACCAACAGGTGCGCGCCAGCATCATGAGCCTTTGAGGCAGCAGCCAATATGCGCGTGGTGTTGCCGGCGAGATCGCCCACTGTCGGGTTGATTTGCGCCATCGCTACGCGAATTTGAGCCTTACTCACTCTTCAAGAGTACCTATTTTTTACGAGCTTGCGAGGGCGTAAGATGCGCACCAGACCGAGACTCATTCGAGCTCGGATCGAAATGAGGATTCCCATGTCTAATTACTC
>CAYRJB010000018.1:0-12530 GCA_964424485.1 uncultured Actinomycetes bacterium | reverse complement strand
CCAGCAATTCCACGAGCAAACAATTGGCTCGAACGACCATTGCAGATTTAGCTGCCAAAAAACGCGCTGGCGAAAAGTGGGCGATGCTCACGGCCTATGACCATGTGACCGCTTCCGTCTTCGAAGATGCAGGCATTCCAGTTCTTCTGGTGGGCGACTCAGCAGGCAATAACTTTTTAGGCGAAGAAAACACCATTCCAGTCACCGTCGATGAATTAATTCCACTCGCCCGTGCTGTCGTGCGAGGTAATTCGACTGCACTGGTTGTCGCTGATTTTCCCTTTGGCTCTTACGAAACAGGTATCGATGCAGCGCTCGCAACTGGCATTCGATTCTTTAAAGAATCCAAGGTCCAAGCAGTCAAGCTCGAAGGTGGAAAGAAAGTCGTGCCGCAAATCGAGGCCTTAGTTTCTGCCGGCATTCCCGTAATGGGCCATCTCGGATTAACTCCGCAATCCGTACATGCACTTGGTGGATTTAAAGTTCAAGGTCGCGGCGATGATGCTGGGCGAATCATGGAAGATGCCAAGGCTCTAGAGAAAGCTGGGGTTTTTGCCTTGGTTTTAGAGATGGTGCCTTCTTCACTCGCCACACAAATTTCCAAGGAGCTCTCGATTCCGGTTATTGGAATCGGCGCAGGAAATGGCTGCGATGCTCAAGTTCTTGTCTGGACGGATCTTGTCGGGCTCACTCCTCGCCCTCCAAAATTCGCACGTCGATATCTTGATCTGCGCGGAACTATTGCAGGCGCTGCTGCGAAATTCGCAGAGGATGTTAAATCTGGAAGGTTCCCGGACTCAAGCGAATCTTTTGAGTAAGTTCTCCCCGTGAAGAAGTTTGCCCTCGATATCTCACCTTTGCGCAAATATCGCGATCTTCGACTTCTCTTTACCTCGGGGATGATTACTCGCCTTGGTTCGGCAATGACCATGGTGGCCCTACCGTTTCAAATCAAAATTCTGACTAACTCCTATGTTGCAGTTGGCATGATGGGAATGGTTCAACTTGTGCCTCTTGTCATCTTCGGGCTGTATGGGGGTGTCCTTGCCGATGCCCTTGATCGCAAGAAAATGATTCTTATTGCCGAAGCTTCTTCGATGATGATGACGTTGATCCTCTTTCTTAATGCGTTATTGCCAAATCCTCATATTGTTTTGCTCTACATCGTCGGTGCTGCCTTTGCCGCACTCAGTGGAATCTCCGCGCCAAGTATGGGAGCCATCCTTCCTCGCATCGTTGGACACGAAGATATGGCTGCATCAAATGCACTTATGGGATTGCGATGGCAGGTAGGTGCAATTGTCGGCCCATCCATCGGTGGGGTTATCGTTTCGACAGCTGGCGTTGCAACTGGCTATGCCATTGATGTTGTGAGCTATCTACTTTCATTGATTTTCATCGCTTTGATTAAACCCGTACCACCTGGCGAAAAGAGCGTCCCGCCTTCACTTTCGAGCCTCATCGATGGAGTGAAATATGCGGTCTCTCGAAAAGATTTATTGGGTTCATACTTAGTTGATCTCTCTGCCATGTTTTTTGCAATGCCAACTGCTCTCTTTCCTTTTTGGGCAGATTCTTTGCATGCGCGATGGGCGCTGGGGCTTTTCTATGCATCCATCACTGTAGGGGCGATGATCACAACTCTCACTTCGGGCTGGATGAAACACTATCCATTCCATGGTCGGGCAATTACATTGGCAGCCATTGGTTGGGGTATCGCAGTGACATGTGCTGGGGCATCTAATAATCTTTATCTCGTCCTTTTCTTCCTTGTAGTGGCCGGTATGTCAGATGAGGTCAGCGCCCTTTTTCGATCTTTGATGTGGAATCAATCCATTGCAGATGAATATCGAGGTCGCTTGGGTGGAATTGAGCTTTTGTCTTACTCAATTGGGCCACTTGGTGGTCAAATGCGAGCAGGAACCGTGGCTGCATGGACAAATTTGCGCACTTCAGTCGTATCCGGAGGCATTTTTTGCGTCGGATTCGTACTTTTAGCCGCATTTTCACTCCCAAAATTTAGAAAATACGACGTTCGCACCAATGAGTATGTCCTTAAAAAACAGGAAGATGCAGAAAAAACTAAAAATAATTAAAAAATAAAGTTGCGACACGCTATGTTTTTTTTCATCAAAATAGTTGTGTGTTCTAGTAATTGATGTCACGATTCTCCTTGAACAGGTTCGGTGACGGATCGAACCATTCTGATAGGAGAACCACGTGGCAAAAAAGGCAAAGAAGGCAGCTGCTAAGGCTGCTCCAAAGCGCCGTCGTAAGAAGGCTGCAGCTCCAGCTGCAAAGGCTGCGCCAAAGCGCCGCCGCAAGAAGGCTGCTGCTAAGAAGGCTGCTCCAAAGCGCCGCAAGAAGGCTGCTAAGAAGACAGCTGCTAAGAAGGCTGCTCCAAAGCGTCGCCGCAAGAAGGCTGCTGCTAAGAAGGCAGCTCCAAAGCGCCGCAAGAAGGCTGCTAAGAAGACAGCTACAAAGGCTGCTCCAAAGCGTCGTCGTCGCAAGAAGGCTGCAGCTAAGTAATTAGCCCAGTTTGAAAAACCCCGCCGATAAGTCGGCGGGGTTTTTTCGTTCCCTGAATTATTTAGTAGATACGAAGTTCTTAATTTTCTTCTTCTTCAAATTGACCGCGAAGTTGGCCATGTATGCGGTCGAAAATTCGAGCGATATCTTCTTGATCTTTCGAAGTTAAATGATCCATGAATCGATTGCGAATAGAGACGAGGTGATCAGGGGCAGCTCTTTGAATCGTCTTCCAACCCTTATCTGTCATCACCGCCCAGTACCCACGTCTATCTTCTTTACATGCCTGGCGTTCAACCCATCCAGCTTTCTCCATCACTTTGAGGCGATGCGATAGTCGTGATTTGGAAAGCATCGCCGCATCAGCTAAATCAGTCATACGCATCATGCGATCTTTGGCTTCGGAGAGCAGAACAAGGACTTCATAATCGGCAAGAGATAGGTCGTGACCTGCAATGTCATCTTGCATAGTTTCAGTCAACCGACGTGCAGTTGAGACGTAGGAACGCCAAGCCTTCATCTCTCTTGGATTGAGCCACTTCACATCATCTTGTGCCATGGTGTCATTCTACCCATTTAGTTGAAAGTTCAACATTCACGAGCTTTCAGCTCTAATGAGCTGTATTACGCTAGAGATATGACTTCATCTGATGAACTTGCCGTCCGCCTGAAGAGTGGAATCTCCTTTGAGAATGCAGATAAATCTGTACGACCTCAGGATGACCTCTATCGATTCATGAATGGCATGTATATCAAGAACCATGAGATTCCAGCCGATAGAGCTGTCGACGGGGCCTTCAACACTTTGCGCATCAAGGCTGAAAAAGAGGTCATGGACATCATTGATGAACTCTCCAAGGTAGAACAGCCCGAAGGGAGTACTGCCAAAAAAATTGGCGATCTTTATCGCTCCTTTATGGACGAAGATCGCATTGAAAAGTTGGGGCTCTCCCCCATTGCAGCCGATATTGCCACAGTTCTATCGATAAAAAACCCGGAAGAATTTATTGAGCACATGGGCGAATTTGAAACTCGAGGTGCAGGTGGCCTTTTCTACTTCGTCGTTTATGGAGATGCCCAAGATTCGACAACCAATATCGGCTATACAGGCCAATCTGGTATCTCCCTTCCAGATGAGGCCTACTACCGTGAAGAAGAGTATGAACCTATTCGCGCAGCTTTTCTTTTGCATATGCAAAATATGTTCAATCTTGCCGGAATTGATGATCCTCATGGCCACTCCGCCAGGGTCCTCGCTCTAGAAACCGAGATTGCATCGCACCACTGGGATCAGGTCAAATGTCGCGATGCAGTTTTAACCTATAACAAAAAGAGCTATCAAGAACTCCAAGATCTTTCTAAAGGATTTGACTGGCCTCGCTACCTCAACGCAGCGAAGCTTCCTGAATCCGCAGTAGAGAAAGTCATCGTTTCCCAGCCCTCATTCTTCACTGGTCTTGGATCGATGATGGAGAAATTTGAAGTTGAAAAGTGGCGTAGTTGGCTACTTTGGCACCTCATTTCAGGCAGTGCCCCCTACCTTCACAAAGCACTTGTCGATGAGAATTTTGAATTCTACGGAAAGGTTCTCTCTGGCATTCCACAAATCCGTGAGAGATGGAAGCGCGGAGTTTCCATTGTCGAAGGAGTTCTCGGCGAGGCTATTGGTGAGATCTATGTATCCAAACATTTCCCACCGGCAGCAAAGAAGCGAATGGATGTTTTGGTAGCCAATCTCATTGAGGCGTATCGAATCTCCATCACCAATCTGGATTGGATGAGTGACGAGACTAAGAAAAAAGCTTTAGCCAAACTAGAAAAGTTCACACCTAAAATCGGGTATCCCGACAAATGGCGCGACTACTCCAAGCTTGAAATTTCCCCCGATGACCTGATTGGAAATATCGCTTCCACAACCAAATTTGTCATGGATTATGAATTAGAGAAGATTGGCAAGCCAGTTGATAAGTCGGAATGGCTCATGACTCCACAGACTGTGAATGCGTATTACATGCCTCTCAATAATGAAATTGTCTTCCCTGCGGCCATGCTTCAAAAACCTTTCTTTGACCTGGAGGCAGATGATGCGACCAACTACGGCGCCATTGGAGTCATCATCGGCCATGAGATTGGACATGGATTTGATGACCAAGGTTCGAAATTCGATGGTGATGGAAATCTGATGGATTGGTGGATTGATTTCGACCGCGTTGAATTTGAAAAACGAGCAGAGAAGTTAATCGAACAATTCAATCAGCTCTCACCAGAAGGTATTCCTGATGCAAAGGTCAATGGAGCCCTCACCATAGGTGAGAACATCGGAGACCTTGGAGGCCTCACAATCGCGTACAAAGCCTATGAAATCGCCTTAAACGGCCAGCAGGCCCCGATAATCGATGGTTTAACTGGGGCTGAACGTTTCTTCTACTCATTTGCGCAATCATGGTGCGGAAAAGTCCGCGAAGAAGAGGCAAGACGTAGATTGCAGGTGGACCCACATTCACCACCAGAATTTCGCGTCAATCAAATCATCAAGAACTTTGATCTCTTCTACGAAACCTTCAACGTCTCCCCTGGCGACAAGCTCTATCTAGCCCCAGAAGAGCGCGTCACAATTTGGTAGAGAGGCGCTTTGCTCGGCGTTCTGCTTGAACGCGAGGGTCTGGCACTGGAACCGCATCGATAAGGCGGCGTGTGTAAGCCTTCTCTGGGTTCTTCAAAATCTTGTCGCGATCTCCCTCTTCAACAAGGTATCCATCCTGCATAACTGCAACGCGGTGCGAGAGGATATCCACGACAGCAAGATCGTGAGAGATGAATAGGCAGGCAAACTTCAACTTAGATTGAAGGTCTTGGAAGAGTTCGAGGAAGCGGGCCTGAACAGATACATCTAAAGCTGATGTTGGTTCATCGGCAATGAGTAAGTCTGGGGTCAATGCAAGAGCGCGAGCAATACCTACTCGTTGACGCTGTCCACCTGAAAGTTCGTGTGGAAAACGATTGCGATAACTGCGTGGCAGTTCCACCGATTCAAGAAGATCCTCTACTCGTTTGTTGAGAGCATCTCCTTCTGCTTCTTTCGCTAGGAAAATTGGCTCGCCAATTGACTCGCCAATTGGAAGACGAGGATTGAGAGATGAAGCCGGATCCTGGAAAACAATTCCTGTGTGTTTGCGAATCGCAAAGAGATCTTTTGCGGTTGCATGGGAAATATCAGTTCCCACTATTTCAATTTTGCCGCTCTTAATTGGCAACAATCCGATAGCTGCACGTCCAACAGTGGTTTTACCTGAGCCAGATTCACCCACAAGTCCCACAATTTCACCTGGATAAATCTCGAGGTTGAAATCCTTGACGGCCGTGAACGCAGGGATGCGCCCACGCTTTGGATATTCAATCGTGACATTTTCTAACTTAATAACAGGTTTTGCTGACGCTTCAAGTTTTAATTCGCGTTTTGTTGTCTTGCCGAGCGAAGGAACGGCAGCAAGCAGTTCCTTCGTATAAGGATGTTCTGGGCGATAGAAGATATGTTCGGCGCTACCGGATTCAACAACTGCGCCATCCTTCATCACCAAGATGTTGTCAGCCATATCGGCGACAACACCCATAGCGTGGGTAATCAACAAAATCGCTGAGTTAAGTCGCGTCTTTAGTCCGCGCATCAAGTCGAGGATTTCAGCCTGTACCGTGACATCAAGTGCGGTAGTTGGTTCATCCGCGATCAGGAGTGCGGGATCGCAAGCGAGGGCTTGTGCAATCATCGCGCGCTGACGTTGACCACCTGAGAGTTGGTGTGGATATTTATCAATCGAAACTTCTGGCTCAGGGATTTCAACCATGGATAACAATTCCAAAGCTCGAGCACGCGCTTCCTGTGGACCCATATCAAAATGGGTGCGAAGGGTTTCAATGATTTGGAAACCAATGGTGTAAACAGGGTTGAGCGCAGTCATTGGCTCTTGGAAGATATAGGCAACTTCTTTCCCGCGATATTTACGCAGGAGTTTGGATGGGGCGCCAACCATCTCCTCGCCCTTCACCTTAACGGAACCGCTCATGCGGCCATTCGATGCGAGAAGGCTCATTAATCCCATCGCTGTTGTTGATTTGCCAGAACCTGATTCACCAACGATCGCAAGCACTTCACCAGGGTGAAGGTCAAAAGTCATGTTCTTAGCGGCTGGATACCAGACACCATCAACCCAGAATTCAACAGTGAAATCGCGGACGGAGAGAACTGGATTGTGAGTGCTCATCGTGCACGCTCCTTTCGGGAGACGCGTCTGCGTTGACGAGGATCGAAGGCATCTCGCAAACCATCACCTATGAAATTGATGGAGAGTGCGATTGAAATAATAAAGAATCCCGGCCACCAGAAGAGGTATGGACGTGAAGTAAAGGAATCTTGATACGTCGAGATGAGAAGGCCGAGTGAAACGTCGGGAGCGACTACACCAAATCCGATGTAAGAAAGAGCCGTTTCAAGCAGAATTGCCGAAGACATTAGGAGCGTTACTGAAACAATAATGATTCCAACCGCATTCGGAAGGATATGTTTAAAAATAATTCTCTTATTTGTGGCACCTGCTACACGAGCGGCATCAACAAATTCCATTTCACGGAGCTTGAGAAATTCACCCCGAACAAGGCGGGCGAGGCCAGTCCAGGAGAAGAGTCCGAGGTAGATAGCAAGGAATCCTGCACCGAGATTACCGAAGTGGAATCCAATTACAGAGCCGATGATGATTGAAGGTACTGTGATGACGAAGTCCGTCGTACGCATCAAGATCGAATCGACTTTGCCGCGGTAGAAACCTGAAATTGAACCAATCACGGTTCCAATGACGCCACCGATTGCACCGATAATAAATGCAACCATCAAAGAGCGTTGGGCACCTTTCATGACGAGCGCTAAATAATCACGGCCGATATCATCTTGGCCAAATGGATGTTCGCCAAATGTGGGTGGGAAGAGCTTCAAGGTTGGGCATCCCGTGTTTCCACCAGGGCAACCTTCAAATCGTAGCTCTGGAATATCTTGCACGCCGTATTTCCACCAGCCATGAATTGTCCACGGACCAATTTTGAAATTGAGGGCGGTATTCACAAGAATAATAATCGCGGCGAGTGAAAAGAGGGCGATCATCGCTGCACGGTGGTGAACAAATCGCTTAAATACGATTTGACGTTGGGAAAGACCTTCAACCTCTTTCAGTGCAATTGCATTTTCAGCAGCATCGGTCGAGGCGTTTTCAACAACCTTTTTCTTGAATAATCTAAATGAAGCCATTATTTGCCAGCTCCTGTTCGAACGCGTGGATCTAAGGCGCTGTATAACAAGTCAGCGACTAAATTAGCACCGACCGCCAATGTGGTGGTGATAAGAGTTGCACCCATCAAAAGGTTGAGATCAAAAGAAGAGATTGCGCGACGGAAGACCGTGCCCATTCCCACCCAACCAAAAACAGATTCAGTAATGATTGCTCCACCGATAATTCCGGCTATATCAACCACGATGATGGTGGTGAGCGGAATCAGAGTATTGCGGAAAGCGTGGCGCATAATAACTGTGCGCTCGGGTAATCCTTTTGCACGGGCAGTGCGGATGTAGTCTGCGTTTAATACTTCCAACAAAGTTCCACGAGTAAATCGAACATAGCCTGCAAATGAAATCAAAGTCAGAGCAATTGAAGGCAAAATCAAATGCATACATGTATCGAGGAAGCCCATCCAAAAGTTTGTAGGTGTGAGTTGAGTATTGATCTCACCAATCGTTGGAACTGGTCGGAAATTAATGGCATCCTCATTCATATAAGGAGCCCATTCGCGCATTAGTCGATCAAGGACGATGAGCAACCCGAGGACAAACCCCGTAATAGAAGCAGTTCGCATGACTGGACCGCGATCGATTTTTGCAAAAGCTCGACCAACGAGTAGCCCGACGGCTACGGTGATGAATCCAAGAACGAGAAGGAACCACAGACTTCCAAATTTCTTGAAGAGAAATTGATTGGGGTAATAGAGAACAACTGCGATTGCGACCATTGCAAAGGAAGCTTTGAGTGCGTGCTTATTCTCAAGCCCGGTTGATACATATGTGATTCCAAATGCAGCTCCAACTCCTAGCAGGGCAATTCCTGCAATTGTGAGGCCCGGATGGACAAACCACTTTGTAACACTCAGAAGTTCGAGGGTAATAGCGGTAGCTGCAAAACCAATTCCGAATACTTTTAGTACGCGTTCACGAGTACCGCTGATAACTCCAGCCCAAAAGACGCCACTCGCTGCTGCGTAAGCAGCTATCCAGCCAGGCGGGATGGTTGGAGTCGAGAGAAATGTATTAAATCGAATTGCCATGTATTGCTTTAAAAGAACCGCAACCCAGAAGACTGGCAGAGAATAGAGCAAAAACGAAATAAAAGTCATGGCATAGTCAAAGCGACTGTATTGACGAAGAGCGGTGACAATTCCAATAGAAATTCCAAGAATGATTGCGATCAAAGTCGCCATTGTGACGAGGCGAATCGTGACTGGTATTGCGTGATTGAGAACTGACCACACTGATTCACCATCACGTGAATCACCGAGGTTGCCGGTGAAAACGCCCTTTAACCAAAGGAAGTAACGAATTGGAGGCGGCACATTGAGTTGGAGCTCACGAGTCAATGTAATGATCTGTTGCTTGGCATTGGGCTCAGATGATGTGCGCAGTCCTTCAAGCGGATCACCTGAAAGTGCCGCGAGGTTATAGACCAAAAATGAGGAACCGAAAACAATAAGAAGGAGTTGTCCAAGACGTCGACTGATGTAGGACTTCATCTCTACTCCTTTGAAGAAAAACTTATTTCGAACTATCAAAACCTACTGAAACGTCCAAAGTGGTGCCAAGCTTTGTGAGCCTGGCACCACCTTAGATTTTGTGAATCTAATTACTAATAATGACCCGAAGGTCAGATTATTAGTATGTCCACTCCCAGAAGTTCCAGACCAAGTTTGGAGTCAATGGTGCTGGCTTAATTCCCTTGAGAGTTGAGTTGAAGGCAGTTACAGCTGGGTGCTGGAAGATTGCCAATGTGAGTGCTTGATCAGAGATGATGCGCTCAGCCTGAATGATTGTGCGGTTAACCGCTGCATCAGATTGAACTTTCTCAAGTGAACGAAGCACTGTGTCGAGAGCATTGATCTTCCATCCCATGTGGTTATTTCCACCATCGGAGAGGAAGTTTGCATTTGTACCTGTCTGTGTAACAGATGATGGGCACCATGCATAGAACTGCGCATCCCACTCGGTGTTGTCAAGCTTTGTTGACCAACCTGTTGTTGGAACTGCATCCACCTTGAAACCAGCCTTTGCGAGTGCTGGAACAATCAATGCTGCTTCAGCTGCACGGCGTGCGTTTGGTGATGGAACTTCAAGACGTACAGGGACAACTGGGTTTGAAGCAGATGCCTTTGGATAGATGCGCTTGACGATTGCAAGTGCAGCAGCAGTACGTGCCGCTTGAGTTCCATCTGAGTACTTCTTAGAACCGTTACCAGCAACGATTGCATCGTAGTTGGACTGACCAGGCATGACGAATGTTGAACCTGGAACAACTGCGTTTGGATTCACTGGCTTAACGATCTTTTCAACGATTTCCTGACGTGGGAATGCAAGCATGAATGCCTGACGAAGAGCCTTGCCATTTGGATTTGAATCAGCAAAGACTCCTGTGTAGGTCTCTTTCTTACCTGCCGCAGCATTGGTACGAAGATCGATGTGTTCGTAGCAAGCGTTTGTTCCGCCTAGAACTGTTACGCCCTTCATAGCCTTGAGCTGCGCAACAGCGTCAGCAGTTGCTTGGCCTTGGTAGGTATCAATTTCACCGTTAGCAAGTGCTTGTGTAGCAGCAGTGCCATCACCGATGAACTTGAAGATAACAGTGTCGATTGCGCCTGTTGTCTTAGGTCCAGAGTTGTACTTCGGATTTACTGTCAAAGTAACTGAAGCATTCTTCACAGCTGACTTAACCAAATATGCACCGTTTGAAACGAGGAGCAATGGATTGGTAGATGCATCGATTGTGTCGATGTTGTAATCATCGGACCAGACTTTGCCGAGCTTCTTCAAAGTCGCAGTGTCCTTGTCCTTGATTGCCTTAACAACAGCATCCTTCGCAGCAATATTGTCAGCTACAGATTGGAGAGTCTTCTTTCCATTCGCAATGTGAAGCAGGGTGTAAGAAGGTGAAGGTGATGGTCCAAAGAGATCCCAGTTAGGAATTGGAGCGTCATACTTCAAAGTGATTGTCATGTTGTCAGATGAAATTGTTGGAACATCAACAATGTGATTGTCGTATACGCCACCGTAATTGATGGAGTAGAACGCAGGAGTTACCTTCTCATCTGAAGGATCGCCGAGACCTGCAGCCTTTGAGTACACAGAAGACTGAAGTACGTGGCTGAGGAGCAAGTCGCGAGCATCAATTGGGGTTCCATCTGACCATAGACGTCCATCCTTGATGGTGTAAGAAACACGGAAATCCTTAGCAGAGTTCTTTACAATCTTGTATGTACCAAGAACTGTGTTAGGAACAAGTGTCTTCTTATCGTCGTAGTAGTTAAAACCAAAACCGGTCATGTATCCGATATCAGTATTTGTTGTGAGGTTGGTATCTGGAGTTGCTGTGTTCAAGGATGTGAACGCATTTGTCTCATGGATAACAACGGTTGATCGAGCTGCATGAGCTGCAGGAACTTGGAAAAGTCCTGCTGCAAGCAAGCCTGCGACAGCAGTAGTTGATACTGCAGCCTTAGCGCTGAAACGTAGTTTCATTTACTCTCCTTATGAGTGAGATATTGATTTACATTGGTATGTAAATCAATCGAGGGTGTTACACCAACACACACGGCGATGGACCTAGCTAGTGACTATCCCCTTGGTGCTGGCAGTGGGCGCAATCTTGCCCCATTTGCCGGATTTAGACCATATGCCTAGATGTTGCAGTTACATAACGATTGCAGCTGTCGGGCGTAAATAGAGCTAGAAGCCCCCATCTCACCCCTGATCTGACGCCAGATTTCGAGCGGATTCGAAGGCAGATGTCGTGAGCAGGGTCCTTGTTCCTAGGTAGATGGCAAGAATTAGTCCAGCCCCGACAAACCAGGGCAATCGAAGCGCAAACTCCCTATTGGTGAAGTGAAGGGCGATGCTCACCAAGATCCCCCCGAGAAATGAGCCAAGAGGCAGGGAGCCCCAACCGAAGAATCGATAGACGCTATTTACCCGGCCCAACAAATGGGGTGGAATGATTGATTGCCTAAATGAAACAGTGACTACATTCCATAGCGTTGAAAGCAGCGCAACAATAATTTCAGCGACCCAGACGACAATCCACGATCGCGCCAAACCAACCATAAGAGTTGCACCTGCAATACCCAAAAGTGTGACGGTTAAGGATCGTCCTTCTCCAAGCTTCTCTGCGATTTTAGGTGCAACCAATCCGCCCACCACTCCACCAATTGCAAAACCGGTGCTGAGCAAGGCAAAAATAAAAACTTTGACATGCAAGACTTCTTGCATAAATAGAATCGATGCAGCCATCGATATATTCGTAGCGAGATTGAACACCCCAAGAGATATGGCGAGCGTACGGATGAGTTTATGGTTCCAAAGCCATTGAAAACCTTCTTGTAGCTCAACAGTGAAATTCTTTTTTGCTGGCTTTTCGCTACTACTGTGAAAAGAGGACGCTATGAGAGCAATCAGTCCTGCTGAGGCAAAGAAGCTCGAAGCATCAAAGAGAAAAGGGATAAATGCTCCAGCCGTTAAGAGGAAAGAACCTAAAGGCGGACCAACGAATTGTTCGGATACGCTGATTGCGCTCCAAAGTCTGCCATTGGCCCTTTGAAGTTGATCAGTAGATACAACGGCCGGCATAACAGTTTGCGAAGTATTGTCCGCAAGGACGCTTGCGCATCCCATCACTAGCTGAGCAGCGAAAATCAAAAGAATGAGT
>CAYRJB010000017.1:0-16965 GCA_964424485.1 uncultured Actinomycetes bacterium | reverse complement strand
GCGTCAGGCTTCCATTGTGCAAGTGCGGAAATTTGAGCGGCGGTAATATTTGCGCCATCTTCGGTGCGGAGCAGATTCTCCAGAAGCACCTTCAAACTAAATGGCAGAGTCTTCGCCCCTTCAACAGAGGTGATATCGAAAATTTCGTAGCTCTTGCCATCGACTGTGAGATTCTTCTTGGCGTTAAAGGAGTTCTTGCTCATGGCTCAAATCTTAATGCGCTGAGCCCTCAACCGCTAAGCCCGGTTAGCGTTTACGAAATTCTGTAATGCACTCCACATGAGCTGTCATCGGGAAGAGGTCATATCCCACAATCTGGCCAATTTCATAGCCACCTGCCAGGAGGTCTTTTGCATCGCGCGCCAGGGAGGCTGGATCGCAGGATACATAAATAATTTTTCTAGGGTTGGCCTTCACAATAGATCCAACAACCTCTGCACCTGCACCAGTTCGTGGCGGATCCAAAAGGACGACATCAACTGAGGAAATCTTCTTCATTTCTACTTCAACACGTCCTTGGCGAATTTCAACATTCTTTGTGCTCTTGAAGATATTACGGGCATCAGCAATCGCACTCTTATCTAATTCAATGAGATGCACTTTGCCAGTTGCTCCTACTGCTTTCGATATAGGAGCGGTAAAGAGCCCCGCTCCTCCATATAAATCTGCGGCTACATCTCCGGGCTTTGGATCTAGCCACGCGAGGGCAGTTGCCATCAAAGTTTCAGGAGCAGCGCTGTGGGATTGCCAAAAAGTTGTAGGAGAGCAGATGTAAGAATTTCCCAAAACTGATTCATGCAATTCAGTCGGCCCAGTAATCGAACGCCCTCCACGAGTCACATTTCGTTCCCCTGAGCTCGATACTGCAACCTCAACACGATCAGAACCTTTCCAGGTTCGAGATGTTAACTCCTTCAAATTCATTTTCTCGGATGCGATGAGACAGTCATCGAGTTCAATTACTGCATTACTACGAGAGCTATAAAGCCCCATTTTCCCTCGAGGGGAAATTGCGAAATCCATACGAGTACGCCAATGAAGGCCATCCGTTGGTGGAACTTGTTTAACATCCAATTCAATATCGATGCCACCGATACGTTTAAATTGTTCAACAACGACACGACGTTTCAGTTCGCGTTGAAATGCCAGATCAATATGCTGGAAATCGCAACCTCCACAAAGTTCAGGAGTTGCATATTTACAAGGAGCATCCACTCGAGCGGGTGATGGATCTATTACTTTTATGACATCAGCTCGCGCAATTTTCGAGGTGACATGTGTAATTTCAATAATTGCTCGTTCGCCTGTGATGCCATGGCGAACAAAGATTACCTGCCCCTCATGGCGAGCAATGAAGTGACCTCCGTGGGCAACGTTGCCGATCTCGACCTCTACTTGGTCCCCTACTGCAAGTCGTTTGATTTCCACGTTCACGTACGCAAGCGTAGAGGTTGAAAAAGGTGTAGGTTTACATCCGTGCACGTCGTCATCATGGGTTGTGGGCGCGTCGGTTCAGCACTTGCCAATGAACTCGAGGATTTGGGTCATTCAGTTGCTGTGATCGATCAGAATCGCGAAGCATTTCGCAGGCTCGGTCCTGATTTCAAAGGACGCACTATTGCAGGCGTCGGATTTGATAGAGATATTCTTTTAGAAGCTGGTATCGATTCAGCTGACGCGTTTGCTGCCGTTTCAAATGGCGATAATTCAAACATTCTTGCAGCGCGAGTAGCGCGCGAAACTTTTGGCGTCGAAACAGTGGTTGCACGTATCTACGATCCAGGTCGTGCTGAAATTTATCAACGCCTTGGAATCCCAACCGTTGCAACAGTTCTTTGGGCAACCGATCAAATATTGCGAAAAATCGCACCCGAAGGCTCTCGCTCTGAATGGCGCGACCAAACTGCGACCGTCGAACTCTGCGAAGTAGTCCTTCACAAAGATTGGTATGGCAATCCTGCAAATTTAGTTAATGAACTTACTCCAGCAAATGTCGCATTTATTACCCGCCTTGGCGAAGGTCTCATTCCCGACGAACACACAGTTATTCAAGATGGGGATCTCGTACACGTCATGGTTGCACCAAAAGATCGTGGCGAAACAGATTCCATTCTCGCGAAGAGTCCGGAGAGATAATGCGCGTAGCAATTGCCGGTGCGGGAAATGTCGGGCGTTCAATCGCCCGCGAACTGTTGGCCAATGGCCATCATGTGCTTCTTATTGATAAGGATCCCAAAGCGCTCAAAATGGAGAGCGTACCCACTGCAGAATGGCTTCTTGCAGATGCTTGTGAAATTTCATCTCTGGATAAGGCGCAGCTTGGAAATGTTCAGGTTCTTGTTGCCGCAACTGGCGATGACAAAGTAAATCTCGTCGCTTCCCTTCTCGGCAAGACTGAATACGGAGTCCCTCGCGTTGTAGCACGCGTTAATCACCCAAAAAATGAATGGATGTTCGATCAATCATGGGGTGTCGATGTAGCTGTATCAACACCTCGCATTATTAGCGCGCTCGTCGAAGAAGCTGTGGCTGTGGGCGATGTTGTTCGTCTCTTCTCGCTTCGCCGCGGAAATGCAAACCTCGTTGAGATTACTCTTCCAGATGATGCAGCATGCTGCGGAAAGACTCTGAGCGAAATTGAACTTCCGGACAATTGCTCTCTTGCTGCAATCGTTCGCGATGATCGCGTCATTGCGCCAGATCCACATCTTGCATTTGCAGGCGGGGATGAACTGCTCTTTGTCGCATCTGGTGAAGCTGAAGCAAAACTTCGCGACTGCCTGCTTAGCTCTCTTTAGTTTCCTTCACCACAGGTACTGATTTAATTATTAACCACGTGCCCCAAAGGACTAGTAGGTAGAGCGGATATCCTAGGAAAACATTTGCCACACCAAGGGCATTAAGCGCATTTGCTTTATATAGAGGGATTTGAATCGCGAGACGCAAAATAAACATTCCGCACCACAACCATCCGGCTTGGATATAGACGCGACGTCGTTCGTGATTCATCCGCCATGCAAAATTTTCACCCAAGATTGGCCCTAACGTCACTCCAAGCAGTGGCCACTTTGCAAGATTTGTGAATGCATAGAGAAGAGCAAATCCAGCATTCTTGTAGAGACTTGGAAGATAGAAATCTGCTGCCTTGCCGGAGTGACGGGCAAAGACTGCGCAAATCAGAACTCCAATAAGTCCAGAGATTGCATGTTGGATGGTTTCACGTTTAACAATACGAATTACCGTCAGAATTGCCGAGAGAGTCAGCGCTGCCCACAGTGCGGTATTGAGAATGTGTGAAATATTGAAAACAATGAGAAAGACTATTGAAGGTATGCCATTATCAATGAGTCCTCGTTTGCCACCAAGAGCATTGATTACTTTGGCGCGATCTGAAGTATCCATGTGTTATGCGGGCTTATTGCTTTCCAGTGGAACCGAACCCACCTTCACCGCGATGAGTGCCGGGAAGGGATTGAACTTCAATAAATTGGGCTGTTTCAACTTTTTGAATAACGAGCTGTGCAATTCGGTCGCCTTTTTTGATGGTGAATGGCTCTTTGAGATCATGATTAATCATGATGACTTGAAGCTCTCCACGGTAAGCGGCATCAACTGTTCCAGGTGTATTCACCATGGAAATTCCATGTTTAATTGCAAGACCACTTCGTGGGTGGACGAGCGCTACATACCCTGGTGGAAGGGCAAGTGAGATTCCCGTCGGAACAAGTGCGCGCTCTCCCGCAGGTAAAACCATATCTACTCGAGAGCAAAGATCAGCACCTGCATCTCCTGGCTTGGCATATTTAGGAAGTGGCACGTCTGGAACTAGACGCGTGATGAGTACTTCAACCTCTGAATAACTCATGGATTTATCGAGAAATTCGGATCGATAGATGCAATCTTTTTTGCACCAGATTTAAATATCTCCGTAAATTCTGTTGGCGCATTATTCACGAAATGCTCCATCGGAACTACGATGAAGAGCGCAGCCGATTTCACAGCAATTGGACCATCAGGAGAATTGAGGTGGCCTTCTGCATATGTATAAACCTTTCGCCCTGCTTGGCCAGTGATGCGAGCGCTGATGTGGAGAACAGAACCAACCGGAACTGGCGCCAGAAAGTCTGTTTCGAGTCGACCAGTAACTGCTGGAGCGCGAAGTAACCACATTAATTTTCCATGCGCTTCATCAAAAGCCAGCGACAGTAGGCCACCATGTGCGAGTCCCGGTGCTCCTTGATGATCACGCGAGACAGTAAATTTCGCATTCAAATTCAATTCATCGCCAGCAATTGCAACAAGGTGTAGACCTGTTGGATGCGAAACTCCGCATCCAAAGCAATCAACAAAATGAGAAGGAATTTTTTCTCCGGGCTTTGGTGCCTCTGGATGGCGCTCTGGAATAATTGCATCTTCCGGCGGAGTGGTACTTGCAACTCGGCTCACGCGGTAAGCCTATATCCTTCTATCTATGTCCGCTCGCAGCACCACCTCTTATAAAGATGGATGGAGCCTTGGTCTCTGGCTCTTTATTCTCATGATGGACATCTCTGTGGCTTTTGCGCTTTGGGCGGCATTCGATCTTCGCACCGCCATTGGATCGGCGGCAATAGTCATTGCGCTGTCAATATTTGCCTCTCAAAAATCCCCACTTCGTATTGAAATTAGTGGTGACTGGTTGCACGTTGGAAGAGCAAAGATTGAGCGACGCTATCTAGGTGAGGTTGAGATATTGAACGAGAAAGAGATGGCACTGCGCCGCACCCGTGATGCAGACCCTCGCGCATATTTACAATTACGTTTTTGGGTAAAGCCGGGACTCGCTATACATATTGAAGATGAGCGCGATTCTCATCCATATTGGCTAGTGAGCACTAGGCGAGGGAAAGAAATAGCGTCGTTACTAAAAAATTAAGCGCAATCCTTACAGACTGCCTTGGCGCCTTCACCTTTTGCAAGTTGTGATGAGTGATGAACAAGGAAGCATCGCGAGCAGGTAAATTCATTCTCCTGCTTTGGTACAACGCGAACTGCTAGTTCTTCGCCAGAGAGGTCGGCACCTGGTAGTTCGAGATTTTCAGCAGCTTCTTCTTCATCAATATCAATTTGACCTGATTGCGCATCGGCGCGCTTGGCTTTAAGTTCTTCGAGGGATTCCTCGTGTAACTCTTCATCCGTTTTTCTGGGTGTGTCGTAATCGGTAGCCATGGCACCTCCTTCAGATCAGTGGATTCATCACTGGTTTTAACAGTGAAGCGAATCCTTCAACTCGGCGTAGATTGCCTTACTTCATCGCCAATGCCTAATGAACGCTCCGGCGTGTCGGGATTATTCCCGACTTCAAGGCTGAATTAACGGGATTCTGTCCTCTTCCTAGCCTCTTCAAGGCGATAAGCGGCGATCGCTCCATGATTGCCCGACATCAACACGGCTGGCACCTCATAACCACGCCAGTTTGCCGGCTTTGTGTAATTGGGATACTCCACAATGGTCTCGTCATTATGTTGAAGCGAATGTGACTCTTCCGTGAGCGACTCGGGATTTCCCAAGACACCCGGAATCAATCGAATAATCGATTCAAGAATTACGAGAGTCGCTACTTCCCCACCATTGAGAACATAATCTCCTATAGAAATCTCATGTACTCGAACATGAGGAATTGATTTGTAGTACTCAGTAACTCGATGGTCAATTCCTTCATACCTTCCACAGGCAAAAATAAGGTGCGGCTTCTTTGAGAATTCTTCTGCCATCGCTTGTGTAAATTTTTTTCCAGCAGGAGTGAGAACAATGAGATCATGAATTCCATCATCTTCAATCAAAGGATCAATTGCCCTCCCCCAAGGCTCAGGCATCATCACCATTCCAGCTCCACCGCCATACGGTGTGTCATCCACGCTCTTGTGTAAGCCTTCAGCGTGATCGCGTAAATCGTGCACGTTTATTTCAATGAGTGAATTTTCCTCAGCTTTGCCAATGAGTGAAAGCTTGAGAGGTTCGAAATAAGCGGGAAAAATCGAAATGAGGTCATAACGAGGCGTCATTACTCCACCTCTTCTAAGTCGAGCAAACCATCTGGTGGAGAAATTGTGATGATTCGCTTTTCTAAATCAATGTCGGGAACAATTTCATGAACGAAAGGAATAAGAACTTCACCTTTAGAACTTTCGACAGCGAGCAAATCTTGGCCGGGCAAATTTATGACATCCTTAAGAGTTCCGACTTTGACACCGGTTGTTGTGATTACTCCACAACCAATGAGTTGTTGGACGTGAAATTCATCTTCCCCATCGCCCTCTTTAGATAGATCGATTTCAGCAAGGAGAAGTACATTCCGAAGTTGTTCAACTGCAGTACGATCTTTTATCTCTTCGAATTTGAGTAGCAGCGCGCCTTTATGAAAGCGCGCTGATGTAATAGTGAGAGGACCTGCGGACGCGGGATCGGTCGTGAGTCTGGTTCCAACAGCGAATCGCTCTTCCGGTAAATCAGTGCGAATTTCTACTGTGGCTTCACCAACAACTCCATGTGCGCGGCCAATACGACCGACCACAAGGAGCATTAACGAGCCTCGTCTGCCTCTATAAGATCTACGCGAACAGATCGTCCAGCAATTGCTGAGACTACAGTGCGAAGTGCACGCGCTGTACGACCATTGCGACCAATGACCTTGCCTATGTCATCTGGGTGAACACGAACTTCAAGAGTTGTGCCACGGCGATGAGACTTTTCGGTAATCAAGACATCCTCAGGATTGTCGACGATTCCTTTGACGAGATGCTCGAGAGCTTCGTCGATCATTGTTACTCCGCTGGTGTTTCTGCTGGTGTTTCTTCGACTTGAACAGCTGAGCTTTCAGACGATTCAGTCGCTTCAGTCGCTTCTACAGCAGGAACCACTGCCTCCTGAACTTCTTCAGTGGCTTGGACAGGCGCAGCCTTTGCAGCGAGTTTATCGGCTGCTTTCTTCTTTGCAGTTGTTGCACCATCTGCAGGCTCAGCTTGCGCTTCCTTCACTGCAGCTTCATATGCAACTTGCTTGGATGGCTTTGGAGCAATTGTCTTAAGAGTGCCTTCTGCACCAGGAAGACCTTTGGACTTCTGCCAATCACCTGTAATTTTGAAAATAGCCTCTACAGCTTCGGTTGGTTGTGCACCAACGCCAAGCCAGTACTGAACGCGTTCAGACTTCACTTCGATAAATGAAGGCTCGGAAGATGGTGAATAGCGACCAATCTCTTCGATCTGCTTTGAATTGCGAGCAGAGCGAGCATCTGCAACAACGATGCGGTAGTGAGGTGTGCGAATCTTTCCAAGACGCATCAACTTAATCTTTACGGACACGATACTCCTAATAAAAGTTCGGAAGATTTTTCATAACGACAGTGGGAGCGTCGTATGAGAACCATCCATGATGATTTTCTGTAGCGAGGAGGTAGAGGGGCTCCTGCGCAGGGTCGTAATTCTGCCAGCCAGCGCCCTATCCCCCAAATCGGCTAATTGCCCTCTTCTAAAGCGCGTTTAGCAGGATTTCCCGAGCGCGATTTCTTCTTAGGTGGCGTCTTCCCCGACTTCTGCGCAGGCGGAAGAGACATACCGGGCGGAAGTTGCATGCCCTTTGGAAGGCCGGGAACATTTCCAGATCGCACGGCTTTCATCATCTTCTGAGCGCCTTCAAATCGTTCTACGAGTTTATTCACTTCGGAGACTTGGCGGCCACTGCCTTTCGCGATGCGAGCGCGCCTTGTTCCATTAAGAACTTTTGGATTGTTTCGCTCAAGTGGTGTCATCGATTGAACAATCGATTGAATTCGCACCAATTCTTTATCATCGAACTGCTCGAGCTGCTTCTTCATAGCGCCTGAATTCATCCCAGGAAGCAGGCCCATCATTTTTTGCATCGAACCCATCTTCTTCATAGATTCGAGCTGATCCAAAAAATCATCGAATGTGAAATCTTCCCCTGTTGCAAACTTTTTCTCGAGACGTTCGGTTGTCTCCTGATCCATTGCTCCCTTGGCTTGTTCGGCGAGCGTTTGGATATCACCGAGCCCCAAAATGCGAGATGCCATGCGATCGGGATGAAAGAGATCGAACTCCTCTAATTTTTCACCAGTCGAGGCGAACATGATTGGCCGACCAGTCTGCGTAACAATTGAGAGTGCTGCGCCGCCACGTGCATCGCCGTCTAATTTGGTAAGTACGACTCCATCAAATCCAACGCCATCGGCAAAAGCCTGCGCGGTACGTACTGCATCTTGACCTGTCATCGCATCAACAACAAAGAGGATCTCGTCAGGATTTACTGCATCACGGATATCTATCGCTTGTTGCATTAACTCTTGATCAACACCTAGTCGACCTGCTGTATCCACTATGACTATGTTGTGGAATTTATCGTGAGCAAATTTAAGACCGTCGGAAGCAACCTTGACCGGATTACCAACTCCGTTTCCAGGTTCTGGTGCAAAAACCGGAACTCCAGCCTGTGCACCAACTTGTTGCAATTGGTTGACAGCATTTGGGCGTTGTAGGTCAGAAGCAACAAGCAAAGGAGTATTTCCCTGCTTCTTTAAATAGAGTGCAAGCTTTGCCGCAAGTGTTGTCTTACCTGCTCCTTGAAGACCAGCAAGCATGATGACAGTTGGCGGCTTTTTTGCCATGCGAATGCGTCGTTCGTTGCCACCCAGAATTGTGGTGAGCTCTTCATTAATAATGGTGAATACGGCTTGAGAAGGGTTAATCCCCTTATTTAGCTCTTCAAGTTGTTCACTGACTCGAGTAGTTATTCGTTCGATGAAAGTATCTACAACCTGGAGGGCCACGTCCGAGTCAATGAGAGCAGCTCTAATCTCATCAGCGATTTCTTGAAGATCGCCAGATTTAATCTTGCCTTTTGATTTAAAGACAGAAAACGCCTTTGAAAACTTGGACGAGAGGTTGTCGAACACGGCGGTAGCCTAATGACTTATAGAGTTAGAAGGTAATTTTCAACTCGGCGAGCTAAGAGAGTCGCCTCTTCGGAAGACAGTGCATTTCCCTCAAGATCTGTCAGATATAAAGTATCAATCGCTTCGGCCCCCAAGGTCGTCACGATTGCCGAACGAATATCGACCCTGTATCGAGAAATAGTCCTTGATACATTGAATAGGACGCCGGGCCTATCATGCATTCGAACTTCCAATACCGTTGCATTGGTAGCTGCATCATTAACTGCGGTTACTAAAGCCGCGGGTGTCTGAACGCTTGGAAGTGCGCGATAATTACGGATTCGCTCTTCAATTTTTGCGTTGAGATCAATTTCTCCTCGTAAGGCTCGCTCAAGAGTGCGAGTCAAGGATTCCGATGTTGGTTCTGGTGCATGCGGATCAAGTTGAACGAGCCAATTCATAAATGCCGTATTAGCGACAGTGCGCGTTTTTGCCGAGCGGACTTCCATGCGAGAGATCGCCAGCACTGCAGCCACTGTGTAGAGGAGGCCAGCTCGATCGGGTGCAATAACTTCAATCTCAAGGAAATCGCCATTATTTACAATTTCTACTGTCGGCTCTTCTTTGAAAGCGCGTTCAATCTGTTCTGGAGTCGGCGCAATTTCGCTCGCATAAGAAATGCCAGCCATCGCTCCTAATGCTCTCTCCACGAGATCAGAGACGAGACGAGCTTTCCAGGAACTCCAGGCCCCTTTGCCGGTTGCTTCTCCATCAGCAATCGACAAGGCGTGTAATAACTCCAAAGTGCTGGCATCCCCAACAGCTGTGACTACATCGTGAATTGTTTGAGGGTCGTCCAAATCTCTCCGAGTTGCAGCTGAGGAGAGAGTGAGGTGCTCTTCCACTAATTTCTGAAGTATTGCGCAATCTTCGGAGTTAAATCCCATTCGATGAGCAAGAGGGATTATGAGCATTGCACCAAATCTTGAATGGTCCTGGTTTGGATAACCTTTTCCTATATCGTGGAAAAGCGCTGATACCAATAACAAATCTGGGCGATGAACCTTACGCGTGAGAGTTGCGGCACGTACAACGGTTTCAAGCATGTGTCTATCGACAGTATGTCTATGAAGAACATTTCGCTGTGGAAGAAATCGAACATGTTCCCACTCAGGAATCCATTTTGAAATGAGTCCTTCTTGGTCAAGGGCTTCAAAAACTTCAACCATATCTTTGCCGGCTCCGATGAATGCAACGAACTCTTCACGAGTGCTCCGCGGCCATGGCTTTGGCAATTCGGTCAGGTTCTCGGCAAGTTGATGTATTGCGCTTGCAGAGAGCTTCAAGCCTCTTTGCGCTGCAATGGCCGCAGCGCGAATTCCAAGTCCAGGGTCTTGATCAATCGGATACGACTCTTCGAAGAGAAGTTCATTTCTTTGAGCGATGAGACCCTTGCCAACATTTTCCGTCTTAGTTTTTTTAAATCTGGAGGGTTTTGGCTGTTTGTAGTACTCCCATGCACGCTTCATTGCAAAATCTACTAATCGCGCGCTTTTGGAAACTTCGAGCATCAACGCATCTGCATCCTGATAGCCGAGAGCTTCAGCAACTTTATCTTGCATCGCGAATAGGAGGGTATCTCGATCATTACCAGCAATCGTATGAAGCGTCTCTCGTATATTCGAGAGCGTAGATTCTGCTTCACCTATTCGCGATAAATTTATAGAAGAAGGTTCGCATTTTTCAAAAGCTCGAAGCAATGTAATATCACGAAGCCCTCCCCTTGCTTCCTTTAGATCCGGTTCCAGCAAGAACGCTAATTCCCCCGATCTTTCATATCGCTCGTCGAGAGTTGGTTCTATTACCTGGAGAAAATTTCGAAAATTCTTCTGCCACACATCTAATGCGAGTTTGGCTACGTCATCCGCATATTTCATTTGTCCAGTTACATATCTTGAATCTAATAGGCCAAGCGTTACTTTCACATCTGACTTCAATGCAACACGGAGTTCCTGGCGGTTTCGCACCGAATAGTCAATCTTCAACCCCTTGTCCCATAGGGGAAAAAGAATCTCGTTAACAAATGTCTTTAAGATCTCTTCTGAAATTTTCTCATAAACGAATGCAATATCTATATCTGATCCCGGAACTAGCTCTCCTCTGCCGTATCCACCTGTTGCTAATAGGACGATATTTTCTTCAGAGATTCCACCTGCAGAGTGAGAAGAAAGAGCGCCGTTAAAAAGCGAGATCAACTCTTTGTCGTATTGATCAGACCTTGCGCGGCGCTCTCGAGTTCCCATGATGACTTTTCGCTAGCCTTTAGATTGCATCTGTTCCGCGTTCTCCAGTGCGGACGCGAACAACGGCATCTACAGGAATTGTCCAAACCTTCCCATCGCCAATCGAACCAGTTGATGCCGCTTTCACAATTGCATCAACCACGGCATCAGCATTTGAGGAATCGACTAGAACCTCAAGCCGAACTTTGGGGACGAAATCAACGCTGTACTCGGCGCCTCGATAAACCTCAGTGTGACCTCGCTGCCGTCCGAAACCACTCGCTTCAGAGACTGTCATTCCAGTAATCCCGATTGCATTGAGGGCTTCTTTTACATCATCGAGTTTAAAAGGCTTAATGATTGCTGTAATGAGTTTCATTTTTTATTCCCTTCCTTCTTTAGATGTAAAGGCTGATGTAAATCTTGCACCATCGCTATAAGCCGCTGATTCATATGCAGTTTCGGCATGCTGGGTGAGATCTAGACCCTTGAGCTCGTCTTCGTCGCTCACTCGCAATCCGATAGTTTTCTCCAAGACAAATGCAAGAATGTAGGTGACGATAAATGAATAAAGAACTACCGCACCCACCGCAATGGTTTGATGTCCAAGCAAAGTCCATCCGCCGCCATACAAGAGGCCATTGCTTCCAGCTGAGTTCGTCATCTTTGTGGCAAATAATCCAATTAAGAGTGCTCCGATTACACCGCCAACAAGGTGCACACCTACAACGTCAAGCGCGTCATCGAATTTAAAAATATTTTTCAGAACCGTTGCTAGAGCACAAACCACTCCTGCAACAAAACCAATCGCGATTGATCCCATGGGACTGACAAATCCACAGGCAGGCGTGATTGCAACAAGTCCTGCGACAGCGCCCGAAGCCGCTCCCAGAGTTGTTGCATGGCCATCTCGCAGTTTTTCCGTGAGAAGCCAACCGAGCATTGCAGCGCCTGTTGCGGTATTTGTATTGATGAATGCGTAAGCGGAAAGGGTATTGGCGCCAAGAGCTGATCCAGCATTGAATCCAAACCAACCAAACCAAAGAATTCCAGCACCTAACAATACGAAGGGAAGATTATGTGGACGCATTCTCTCCTTAGGCCAACCACGCCGTTTACCAATAACCAATACAAGCGCCAGCGCCGCAGCGCCAGCATTTGCATGCACCACTGTTCCGCCCGCGAAATCAAGTGCGCCTAATTTAAAGAGCCAGCCCGACGGTGAAAACACCCAATGAGCAACTGGCGCGTAAACAATAAAGAGCCAGATTGCCGTGAAGATTGACCATGCTCCAAATTTCACACGATCGGCACTTCCGCCTGTAATTAAAGCTGGTGTGATAATCGCAAACATCAATTGGAATGCGCAAAAAACCAATGGTGGGATTGTAAGCGCTTCAAATCCTGTTGCTTGTTGCCATATATGGTTGAGACCGAATTGATGAAAGTTGCCTATCCACTTACTAGTCCCGCTGAAGGCTAATGAATAAACGCCGGTTATCCATAAAACACTAACTATTCCCATCGTGACAAAGTTCTGAGCCAACATTCCAAGAACATTTTTTCCCCGAACCATTCCTCCATAGAAAAAAGCTAAACCTGGTGTCATAAAAAGCACTAAAGCCGCCGCCACAATAATCCAGGCGGTATCACCCGTATTGAAAGTCATTTTCACTCCTGAAGCATGAAAAATTTATAAAACTCAGCACTGAGCACTTGGGGAATTGAAGGCCGGAGTGATTACAAAGAATGATGACTCATGTTACAGACAGGTAAAACTATGTTTACCTGCGTTAAATCTATTCAGAAATTAGACCCTTGAGGTATGAGTCCGCATCAAAAGTCGAGAAATCACTTGCTCCCTCACCCGTTCCAATAAATTTCACCGGGATGCCTGTTTCGGCTTCAATTGCCAAGGCAATACCCCCACGTGCCGAGCCATCCATCTTGGTGAGAATGATTCCAGTGATTGAAACCGCTTCAATAAATATTTTCGCTTGCTGAATCCCATTTTGGCCAGTAGTTGCATCCATAACCAGTAGGACTTCATCGACGGGCGAGCTTTTCTCAATCACCCGACGAATTTTGCCCAATTCATCCATCAGACCTTGTTTGGTATGCAAACGACCAGCGGTATCAACAATGAAGTAATCGGCATTGGCGCTTATAGCTTTTGTTATGCCGTCAAAAGCTACTGATGCAGGATCTCCATTTTGTTTGCCGACTATAACTTCAACACCAAGTCGCTCGCCCCATGTTTGAATTTGATCTTGAGCAGCGGCACGAAAAGTATCTGCAGCCGCAACAACTACTTGCTTGCCTTCATTTTTAAGAAGATTGATAAGTTTTGCAGTTGAGGTTGTCTTGCCGGTTCCATTCACACCTACAACCAGAATTGTGGTGGGACGACTCGGGAATATTGCTAATTCGCGTGGTGTGCTTGAAAGAGAGTCTTTGAGAGTTGCCAAGACTGTCTCTGCGATATCTCCACGATTTTTCTTTGCCGATTCAATTACTTTGCCAGTCAGCGTTAAACCTAAATCGGATTCGATGAGAGATCGCTCAACCTCTTGCCAATCTGCAACCGAGAGTGAAGTACCGGTTGTTACAGATTTAAGCTTGGAAAAAAGTTTACCGAAAAGCGCCACGCGAGAAGGTTATACGGTTTCAGATTCACGCAGGCGCTGAGAGATAACTTCAGAGACTCCATCCCCGCGCATCGTCACTCCATAGAGCGCATCTGCAATCTCCATGGTGCGCTTTTGGTGGGTAATGATGATCAGCTGAGACTTTTCGCGAAGCTCTTCAAATACACCAAGTAGTCGACCAAGATTTGTGTCATCAAGGGCCGCTTCAACCTCATCCATCACATAGAACGGACTTGGGCGAGCTTTGAATATTGCAACAAGCATTGCTACAGCAACCAACGAACGTTCGCCACCAGATAGAAGTGACAATCTCTTCACGCGCTTGCCCGGTGGGCGCGCCTCAACATCCACACCTGTGGTCATCATGTCGTGTGGATTTGTCAGAATGAGTCGACCGTCGCCACCTGGGAAGAGGCGAGCAAAAATCTTTTCAAATTCACGAGCAGTGTCGTGATAAGCCTCTGTGAAGATCTCTTGGACTTTGTCATCAACTTCTTTAATGATGTCGAGCAGGTCCTTCTTTGTCTTCTTCAAATCTTCGAGTTGTTCTGCCAAGAACTTTAAGCGCTCTTCGAGTGCGCTGTATTCCTCTAGGGCCAGAGGATTGATCTTTCCGAGCATTACAAGAGACTTCTCTGCCTGAGCAAGTCGCTTTTCCTGTTGATCACGACGGTAAGGAATAAGATCGCCTGGAACAAAATTGCCATTTTCATCTTCAACGAATGTTGGTACATCATTACTTGGACCATATTCACTTACTAACGTTGCTACATCTACACCTAGTTCTTCAACTGCCTTTGTCTCGAGCTGCTCCATGCGCATGCGTTGTTCAGCTCGTGCAATTTCATCGCGATGCACCGAAGATGTGAGTTGATCTAGTTCTGCTGTGAGTTCACGTCCACGTGAACGAAGTGAAAGTATTTCGCCTTCACGCTCGGTGCGAGATTGTTCAAGGCGAGCGCGTTCGGAAGTTGCCTTCTGAATCGACACTTCGATTTGAATCAGGGCTTCGTAAGCCGTATCCGCAGTGTTCTGCGCAGTTGTCGCAGCAATTGCACGCTGTTCACGACGAAGGATTGCTCTTTCGGCCCCATCACGTTCTGCGCGTGCAGCATCCTCTAAAGCTTGCGCGCGTGCAGCGAGAGCGGTGCGTCGCTCTTCAAGAGTACGAAGTTCAAGACGAGCGTCTACTTCAGCCGAGCGTGCGGCTGAAACTTTTGCACGCAATTCTTCTTGTGTCGTGAGATCAGGTTCGCTCGGTGCTTGATGTGACTGGAATTGGCTTTGCGCAGCAGCTAAATCATTCTCGTCAGATGTTCGCTGCGCTGTCGCCTCTTCGAGTGAGACGCCAAATCGATCAACTTCGGCTTGTGCGGTCTTTACATTTTGACCTGCGACCGCCATTTGTTCAGCAAGACCTGACATGCGGGCATCTGAATCGTTGAGCTTGGCAAGAGTTGCTTCGTATGCGCTTTGTGCCGACTCAACAGAAGATTTAATACGAGCAAGCTCAAATGCTAACTTTTCAGATTCTGCAGTTGCTGCGGCAAGCTGATTTCGAGTTTTTTCAAGAAGAGCGTTGATTTCAATCGCAGAATTCGCTGCTGACGAACCACCACGAACACGATTACGACTGACAAGATCTCCGTCTTGAGTAACCGCAATGAGAGCTGGATCAAATGAGAGAACTGACTGAGCAGCATCCAAATCTCGTACCGCAACATATCTAGCAAGGAGATAGCGAAGCGCAGAATCCAATCCGTCGGATGAAATCAATTGATAAAGAGGCGTAACACCAGCGGGCATTGTGAAATTTGCAGTTTCATGTGAACCATCGACAACTAGCAACTCAGATTGACCAGCTGATTCATTCTTAAGCAGAGTGAGAGCGCTGACCGCTGAGCGCATATCCCCCACAACAATCGAATCAGCAAGAGGTCCGAGAGCAGCAGCAACAGCACCTTCCCAACCATGTTCGACTTGAATAAGGGATGAGAGGCGTCCACGAACTTGACCACCGCTTCGACCAGAGAGAATCACTTCGCCACCATCACGGTGAAGAAGTGATTCTTCAAGCGCAGACAATCTGGATTGGAGCGCGGCGCGATCGCGTCCGGCTTGTTGTTCTTTCGCTACTACTGATTCATATTCAGCTTGAGCTGCATGAAGAGAAGATTTTGCACGTTCATGTTGTGCATCTAAATCTGGTTCATTCGCATCAAGTCCTGCAATCTCGGCTTCGAGAGAAGCAAAATCTGACTTAAAGCCCTGTAATCGCGCGAGCGCCTGTTCACGTGATGTCGTCAGGCGAGTGATTTCAGCATTTGTTGCATCGATGCGAGATTTCAAACCATTGATATGACCTTCTTGGCGGGCTGTACCTTCGCGGGCGTCGGCAATCGCACGAAGTGCTGCTGAAACTTTATTCTCTTCTCCTGAGAGCGCTTCTTCTGCACTTCGAAGTTGAGCAGTCACTTGATCTAAATGTGTTTGCGCAGCAGCAACCTTGCTTCCAAATTCATTTTCCTCTTGGCGAATAAGGGCAGCTTCTTGTTCCATTGCAACTGGGTCGCGACCAGAAGAGCGCGCTTCTTCTAATTCTTCAGAAAGTAGGCGTGCTCGTTCGGAGGCCAAACTTTGAATACCGCGGAACTTCTCGCGTTGGGCGGTTAGCTGGTAATAAGTATCTTGGGCTTGCACAAGAAGTGGATTCTCACGTGCAGAGATTTGATCAAGTTCTTCTTCGCGTGCTCGAGCAGAGGCAAGTTGTTGTTCGACAATCTCTTTCCGCCCTCGCAATGAGGTTTCATCTGCTACTTCAACGTCAACTTGTTTTTTAAGCTCAATAAGATCATCAGCAAGGAGACGTAAACGTGCATCACGCACATCGGATTGAATAACTGATGCTTTTCGTGCCATCTCGGCTTGTTTTCCGAGGGGCTTTAATTGCCTGCGAAGCTCGACGGTGAGATCTTGAATACGCGCGAGATTGCCTTGCATCGAATCCAGTTTGCGCAGCGCCTTCTCTTTACGCTTGCGATGCTTGAGAACGCCTGCCGCTTCTTCGATAAATCCACGTCGCTCTTCGGGAGTTGCCATCAAGATT
>CAYRJB010000016.1:3379-17458 GCA_964424485.1 uncultured Actinomycetes bacterium | reverse complement strand
TGGTCGGTTGAGGTAGCCCACTTTACAAAGAGACGTCCCTTATTCTCTCGGCGAACTTGGCTCTTTTGATAAGAGACGGTAGTTGGCTCTGCAAATGTTGTCATTACGCCACCTTCAATGAGTTGATGTAGTTCTGATATTCAGCGGGTGTTACCACCTTAACTGTGAAAAGCATTTGAGAGTGGGCTCGTCCGCAAAGTATGTTGCAACGACCTGGCCACTCACCTAACTTGTTTGCAGTAAATTCAATGTGGTTCTCGACGCCAGGAATAGTCTGCATTTGAATCATAAACTCAGGAATCCAGAATCCATGGACCACATCGCTTGCGGTCAATGTGTAACGAACCTTCTCACCTTGAGGAACAACGAGTACTGGGGGTTGCTCTGGTGTTCCGGTGACCGTTGGTTTGGAAGCTGCATCATCATAAGTAAATTGCCATGACCATTGGATCGCATTGACATGAATGCTGTGCGCGGCTGGAGTTTTGTCGATATGAGTGATCTTCGATTCAGCTCTGGCTGTGTAGAAGAAGAGAACGCCGACAATGATGAATGGAATAACGGTGTATGCGATTTCAACCGGAATGTTGTACTGAGTTTGTTTGGGGAACTCTTCGTTCTTCTTGCGATGAAAGAAGACTGGCCAGAGAATTAAGATTGCAGTGAAAACACCAACAATGCCTGCGGTAATCCATGCACCAATCCAGAGCGAATGAGTTGTTTCATTGACTGAAGATGCATCTGGAGAATATCCGCCCGATGCAGAGGCAACCGTAGGAGTGAGAACGAGGAAGGCGAGGGCCATTCCGAGAAGTGATCGCAAACGCATTAGCCAATAGTAATCGGGGGCTACGGATGCCCTCGGCAGGGAGTACCGTTGGGCGGGTGGCTCTCATCACAAGCAGGTTTCAGTCTGAATATCCCCTAGACCCACAGGCCCTCGCCCATCTTTCTGAGAGTTTCAAACAAGGCTGGGCAGACCCATCAAAGGTCAGTAGCGACTCCGCCCTCCTCCGCCCACTACTTGCAGAGGCTAAAGCAACTTTCGCCAAGTACTTTGGCGTTCGTAGTGATGAAATCTATTTTGTCGGCGAACCTCCTTTGGGCTTCCATCTCACCATCAATGGATTGATTGGCGACGGCGTTCTCCATTACAACGCCACTGATAGGCAGCCTGTTCATGCAATTGCGCAACAGCGTGAAAATAACAACCTGCCCAACCATCTTCACCACAGCAATACAGTGGGCGAAGATATTGATGACCCTGGTTGCTTGTCAGATTTACATGATCTCCAGATATATCAACCGATCAATCCCGAGACAGGAATTGAAAGACCCGCGCCTCATACGAAGGCGCGCCTTGTCGTAGATAACACCGCCTTCGGACTATCTCCCCAATTACCAACCAATTGGCAAGGTGCTATTTGGCAATCCAGGTCGTGGCATGGTCCGTCAGGTCTTGGAGTTATTGCCATTCGAACTGGTGCCCATTGGCGAAATCCACTACCCAGTATCGATGTTGAAAAAGTGCCACAATCTTTTTCTATCCCGCTACTCCTCGCAAGCGCAATCGCACTCGAGAACTTTGCTCAGTCGTTCGAGAAGACCAAAGAGGAGATTTCACATCTCAACGCTCGTATTCGCAATTATTTTACTGATGTGATCGGCGAGGTCTCGATTGCTGGAGAAGAAGATAGATCCCGCCCCCACCTTATTTCAGTTGCAATATCTGGGGTCGACTCCGAAAAGTTAGTAAAAGATCTAGCTGATCGAGGCTTCGCAGTAGATTCTGGATCAGCCTGTCTTTCATCCAACATGGCGCCAAGTCACGTACTGGCAGCGATGGGATTACCAACTACTGGAAATCTTAGATTAACTCTTCATCCTCAAACATCGGCGGATGAAGTTGAAGCGCTCATGGTTGCAACGAAAGAACTGATCATGCAACAACGTACAGCGCTCTAAATTTTCTAAATGAAAAAATTGACTTAATTAAGCGCTGAGTCGAGGGTGCAAATGCACTCCAACCTCGGTTGCAGCATCTGCACCATATGCCTCACGAAATCGATTGAGGAATTCCTCTTTTGTAAATCTATATTCTTGCGTGCCTTTGGTTTCCAAACAATATGTGGCCAAAAGTGAACCAATTTGCGCGCATCTCTCATGGCTGAGATTCCATGAAAGTCCCGCAAGAAAACCGGCGCGATAGTTATCTCCAACTCCAGTTGGATCGACCTTCGCTTTCTCCTGAGGAACATGAACAGTGATTGTCTCTTTTCCATGTTCTTCAATACGCGAACCTTCTGAGCCAAAAGTGGTTACACGAATTTGTACCTGATCAAATAACTCTTGATCACTCCATCCAGTCTTTTGCAAAGTAAGTGCTAATTCATATTCATTGAGAAAAAGATATTTTGCTCCAGTAATCAACTGTTTTATTTCAGGGCCATTCATTCGAGCTAGTTGCTGAGAAGGGTCTGCTCCAAAAGGTATTCCCATTGTGCGGCAGGTTTCCGAATGTCTCACCATAGCTTCCGGATCATCTGGTGAAATGGTTACAAGATCGAATCGTCCGGCCTTATCCATAATCGGACCAAGTTCAATATCACGTGCTTCGCTCATTGCCCCAGGAAAGAATGATGCAATTTGATTGAGCGCTTGATCGGTAGTCACCATGAAAGTGGCGGTGTATAAAGTTTCAGATACCTTTACAAATCGGGTATCGACTCCATGGCGTTTAAGCCAAGCGTCATAATCTGGCCAATCCACTCCAACACTGGCAATGAGAATTGGCGAGAGCCCTAGTGCTCCCATTCCAAAGGTTATGTTTGCAGCACAACCACCACGGCGCTTTTCTAGTGAATCCACAAGAAATGAAAGCGAGACTGTGGCTAAAGAACCTTCGACTAGAGAATCGGAGAAAAGTCCCTCGAAGGTCATTAAATGGTCGTTGCCGACCGATCCAGCCACGCCTATACGCATGGGTGGAGATTACTTCACCAGCTACGAAGTTTTAGTTAAATGAGTCGCCACATGCGCATGTGCCTTGCGCATTTGGATTATCAATAGTGAAGCCTTGCTTCTCAATGGTGTCTACAAAATCAATAGATGCGCCGAAGAGGTATGGCGTACTCATCTTGTCTGTAACCACTTTGACAGAGCCAAAAGTTTGAACTGTGTCACCATCAAGTGAGCGATCATCGAAATAAAGCTGATAACGCAAGCCGGAGCATCCACCTGGTTGGACAGCGACGCGCAGAGAAAGATCGTCACGACCTTCTTGAGCTAAAAGTTGGGCAACCTTGGTTGCTGCAGCATCTGTGAGACCAATCCCAGTTGCTGAAATATTTACATCTGTCGTGCTCATAAGTTCTCCATCCAAGAGCTTGGGTTCTTAAAAACCCGCATTTTCTAGATTAAAGGTTACACCAGCGTAGAGTAGGGCTATGGCCTTAAGTGACCTGCTCATTCTTGGCGCCGAGAGGGACTTCTCGAGCGAACGCGGTGTGACCTGCGATGGCCTCCTGCCCTCTCCGAGCGATCCTTCATTGGTTGAACGGGCGCATGCTGCAAAAAATTCCCTGGGTTCGAGGGCAATGATTTTGGGCCATCATTACCAACGAGATGAAGTAATTCAATTTGCAGATATTACGGGCGACTCTTTCAAGTTGGCTCAAGCTGCTGCCAGCAATCCAGATGCCGAGTTAATTTTCTTCTGTGGCGTTCATTTCATGGCAGAGAGCGCCGATATTCTCACCACCGATTATCAGAAGGTTCTTCTGCCCGATATGGCTGCCGGATGTTCCATGGCTGACATGGCAACTTTCACTGCGGTCAACGATGCCTGGAAACATTTTGAAAAAGTTGGAATTGCTTCTCAAACAGTTCCGATTACTTATATGAATTCAACCGCAGCGATTAAATCATTCACGGGTGAACATGGCGGAACAGTTTGTACTTCCAGCAATGCCGAGCGCGCTTTGCGGTGGGCGTTTGATAAAGGCGAGAAAGTATTTTTCCTCCCCGATCAACATCTTGGACGCAATACCGCGGTTCTCTCTCTGGGACTCTCCTTGGATGATTGTGTGCTCTGGAATCCATGGAAACCTCAAGGTGGGCTTACCGATGAAGAACTAAAAAATGCCAAGATGATTTTGTGGCGAGGACATTGCTCAGTGCATGGCCGATTTTCAAAGGAAAATATCGATCAGATGCGCCAGACTATTCCCGATGTCAATATTTTGGTTCATCCAGAGTGTAAACATGAAGTAGTCTCAAACGCCGACTATGTCGGATCAACTGAAATGATTATTAAAACGATCCAAGCGGCTCCTGCTGGCTCTCACTGGGCTGTTGGAACAGAACTTAACCTCGTTCAACGCCTTGCGAACACGTTCACGGACAAGAATGTCCATTTCTTAGATAAAACAGTTTGCTATTGCTCGACTATGAATCGCATCGACCTGCCTCACTTAGTTTGGGCTATGGAAACTGCGCTCACCGGACGTCTCGTCAATCAAGTAAGCGTCGAGCCTAGGATGGCTCGCTTTGCGCGAGTTGCGCTCGAGCAGATGCTGGCCCTACCGTAGCGATATGGCAGAAAATTCCACCGGTAAGAATTCAACGAGCAAAGGTCGCCCCACCCGTTCCCGCAAAGACGCACTTGCAGCGCGCAAAACAAATGCACTTGCGCCAGCCGTAACAAAGGAACAGAAAAAACAACAACGCGAACTTGCAAAACAGGCTCGTGCCGCACAGAGAGTTGCCTATATGCGCGGCGATGAGTCCGCACTTCCAGCTCGTGATCGCGGTCCACATCGCCGCTGGGTTCGCAACTACATCGATTCCCGTTGGAGTATCGGCGAGCTATTCATGCCAATAGTCTTTGCAGTTCTCATTTTCACAATGATTCCAAATCGCTACATCCAACTTATGGCGATTCTTGCGATGTATCTCATCATGCTCTACACATTTATCTCTGGCTTTTTCCTTACCCGCAAAATTAAGAAGGAAGTTGAAGCTCGATTCCCCAATGAATCAACTCGTGGAATTGGAATGTATGGATTTTTACGATCCACACAGATGCGCAGAATGCGCGCTCCAGCCCCTCAAGTAAAACGTGGAGATTCTTTTTAACGCTCTACAGAATTTAAGCGCGCGGATTTGGCGCGACAGTCTTTGCAGGATCTCTCTCTGGAAGAGAACCCAGTGCCTGATCGATGCGTTTCATAATGGAAGCATCCAACTTCACACCTGAAGCCTTCACATTCTCTTTCACTTGAGATGGCTTTGTTGCTCCCATAATCACCGAGGAAACATTCTTATTCTGCAGCGCCCAAGCAAGTGCAAGCTGGGAAAGGGTGAGGTCAACATCTGCAGCGATCGGCTTGAGGCGCTGAACGGCTTCGAGTACTTCGTCACGCATCCAGCGAGAAATCATTCCCGCGCCACCTTTTTTATCAGTTCCGCGACTTCCAGCAGGTGCGGCTTTGCCGGGGAGATATTTACCAGTCAAAATTCCTTGGGCAATTGGCGACCAGACGATTTGTCCAATCCCTTCCTTTTCACAGACAGGAATAACTTTCTTCTCGATCACTCTCCAGAGCATTGAATACTGGGGTTGGCTCGAAACAAATTTGTCGTAACCACGATTCTTCTGAATCGCAACAGCGTTCGTGATTTGTTCAGCATTCCACTCGGAGAAACCGATGTAATGGACTTTGCCTTGGCGGATTAAATCGTCAAATGCACGAAGGGATTCTTCTAGAGGTGCTTCAACGTCATAGCGATGGAATTGATAGAGATCGATATGGTCGGTATTGAGTCGCTTGAGTGATGCATGGACTGACTCCATAATGTGTTTACGAGAGAGACCTCGATCATTCTTCCCCGACCCAGTTGGCCAATAAACCTTTGTGAAAAGTTCGTAGGATTCGCGACGGACTCCTTTTAAGGCTTTCCCGAGGACAGTCTCAGCGCGAGTAGCTGCGTAGACATCGGCGGTATCTAGAGTTGTAATTCCTTCATCAAGAGCTGCCCGAACACATTTGATGGCGGCCGCTTCTTCAACCTGCGATCCGTGTGTAATCCAATTGCCGTATGCGATTTCTGAGACATACATTCCCGAGCTGCCAAGACGTCTATATTCCATGGCGCAAAGACTACAATCGCCAACTAGAGTTCATCTAGCATTTGCTTGAAATAATTGGGCTGAAAAGGAGTTCTTCGTCATGTGGTTTAAGAAGATAACTTCCGTTTTAACCGTTTCACTACTTTTAACATTTCCAATTTCTGGCACCATCTCAACGAGCTTTGCTGCACCTACACAATCTCAGCCTTCGATTGCAGCTGGGCAAGCAAATGGCGAGGACGAAGGTCCCGGTACTGCTGAAGAAGGTGGTGCCACACCAGAGAGACGAAGCTTTGGCCACGACCAGCGCAAAGGCGATCCATATCGCCACATCGAAGAAGATCACGAGGGTGGCATCGAAGAAATTCAGATTGCCCTCGTTGGTATCGCTGTAATACTCGCCGCACTTCTTGCTTATCGTGCAGGACGCCGAAAGGGTCGTAAGAACTCTGCTGAATAAATTTCGTAACCTCGTCGCTTTAGCCCTGGTATCTACGGCAACAGTCGCAGGAATATCTGTCGCGCATTCTGCACAACGAAGCTACCAGCGAATTATTTCTCTCTCACCATCTGGAACTGAGAATCTCTTTGCGATGGGGGCCGGTAAACAAGTAATCGCAGTCTCGTCCGACTCCAACTTCCCATCGAGCGCCCCTGTTACGTCACTTGATGCATTCACGCCAAATATTGAATCAATAGCCGCTCTCAAACCCGACCTTGTCATTTTAAATTCGGGTGCAACCAAGGCGGCATCAGTACGAGCGGGTCTTGAGAAATTAAAGATTGATGTTTATATGGAGAATGCGCCGACTAATTTGAGCGGTGCGTATAAAGAAATAATGGATCTGGGCCACCTGACTGGAAATACCCCTGGAGCCTACAAAACTGTAACTTTGATGAAAAGTAAAATTTCTAAAGCGCTCGCAGCAGGCCGCCGCATCAAGAATGTCACCTTTTTTCACGAACTCGATAACACCTATTATTCAATTACTTCAAATACCTTTATTGGCTCCGTTTATAAATCTTTCGGCTTTACAAACATAGCTGATGCTGCAGCTACTGCTGACTCTTATGGTTACCCACAACTCACGCCTGAATACATTATTAAGGCAAATCCTGACTATATTTTCCTCTCAGATGCCCAATATGGTGAGAGTCTTTCCACAGTATCAAAGCGATCTGGATGGACTAACACAAAGGCAGTCGCAAGAAAACAAGTCATCGCTCTTCCGGATGACATTTCTTCTCGCTGGGGACCACGATTAGCGGATTTCTATACTTTCATCGCATCTGTTGTAAAGAAGTAAACTCATTATGAATAAAAAGAGCTTTCTTCCGACTGCAATAGCTGCATTAGCACTCTTAACTTCATGTTTCCTCGCACTTGGCACAGGTCCGGTCAATATTTCATTTATCAAGATTCTTCAGGCACTTCTTGGGCATCATTCCCTCACACCTCAAGAAACGACTGTTCTTTTTGATTTACGCCTCCCAAGAATTTTGCTTGGTGCGCTTGTTGGATTAGCTCTTGCAACGAGTGGTTCGGTTTTCCAAACAGTATTTCGGAATCCTCTAGCTGATCCCTATTTGTTAGGGGCTGCGAGTGGAGCTGGCCTCGGCGCAACCTTGGCATTCATCACTGCGCGTGGAGATGTATATGGATGGTTACCGATATTTGCATTCCTTGGCTCAGCTTCTGCTGTAGCGCTCACTTTTGTTCTCGCTGGGAAATTCTTCGCCGATCCAGCAACGCTTCTTTTGTCTGGAATTGCCATAGGTTCATTTACAACTGCTGTTCAAACCTTCCTCCAACAGCGGCACAGTGATCTTCATAGACCTGTCTATAACTGGATCTTAGGTGAATTAACAAGCGCGGATTGGCGAACAGTTATGTGGTCTGCAATTTATATTGGAGTTGCACTTATTACTCTTCTCGCAATTTCGGACAAACTTGACGCGCTTTACATTGGCGATGATGAGGCGTTCTCACTTGGTGTAAGCGTCAAAAATGTACGTCTTATTGCGATTGGCGCAGCAACTTTAGCTACAGCGACAGCAGTAGCGGCTAGCGGACTCATCGGTTTCGTAGGAATTGTTGTTCCTCACATCGTTCGTGGTCTCACACATAGCGCGAGCAATCAACTTCTCCTTGCTATTGGTCTTTCTGGAAGCGCATTTCTCGTTCTTGCAGACCTTGGTGCCCGCACCCTCCTATCCCCTGCAGAACTGCCGATTGGTGTCATCACAGCTTTGGTAGGTGCTCCATTCTTTATTGCCGTCTTGAGATCTAGAAAGATTTCACATGCTTAAGATTCGAGATCTACACGTAAACATCAAAGATAAAGAGATCCTGAAAGATATTTCTCTTGATATTTCTCGAGGTAGTTGGACATGCATCATTGGCCCAAATGCTGCTGGTAAATCAACACTCCTCAAAACAATTCTCGGAACGCATCCATATACGGGTTCTATTCAGAGCGATGGTGAAGAAGTCTTCGGAAACAACCGCAGAAGCATCGGGTACATTGCCCAAAACCCAACAATTCCTATCGGCATGAGTATTAGAGAATTCGTATCGCTAGGTGCTGGTTGGCGAAAGGGGACGGCGAAAGAAATCTCAAATGACAGAATTGATCAAGTTCTAATCGATTCGAATCTTTTTGGCAGGGCAAAATCTCTCATAAGCGAACTCTCTGGTGGCGAACTTCAGCGAGCACTTGTTGCACGAACTGTCCTTTCAAGTCCAGAGTTGCTCTTGCTTGATGAGCCAACAAGTGCCCTCGATTTACACCACCAAATTAGTGTGATGAATATTTTTGAAAGTTATAAATCGCGAGGAAGCACAATCATTTCAACTCTTCACGACCTAAGTCTCGCCTCGTTATATGCCGATCAATTGGTTGTGATGTCTGCTGGACGAGTTATTGAGCATGGTCCGACCCAATCGGTCATTCATGGCGAAGCTCTCAAGAAAGCTTATGGTAAACAAATTAGCGTTCATACTCTTGAAACTGGCAGAACTGTGATTGTTGCAAATCCTGAAAACTGAATTAACGAACGTGTGAAGGAACGAATGGAGGGGTCACAACCTCAACCTCACTCTTTCGCCCACGAATATCAATTGTAAGTTTACTTCCGACAGGAATTGATGGAGTAATAAGAGCTAAAGCAATTCCACATTTAAGAGTCGGTGAAAATGTACCGCTCGTCACCGTTCCTACTTGATTGCCCGTTTCATCGAGCACCGACATTCCAGCACGAGGAATTCCGCGATCGAGGGCTTTTAATCCGCGCACGCGCCTCATTAATCCTTCGCTTTTCTGTTTTTCCAAGGCACTTTTGCCGTGGAATTCAGCTTTTGTCATCACAATCGCCCACGATGCACTAGCTTCAAGTGGAGTAATTTCAAGAGAAAGTTCGTGCCCATGGAGTGGGTATCCCATTTCTGTTCTTAAGGTATCTCGTGCTCCTAGCCCACACACGCGACCTCCGACCAGTTTGGCTTGAACAAGAAGTAATTCCCACACTTCAACAGTTTTATCCCAAGCTGGAATAACTTCATAGCCATACTCGCCCGTGTAACCTGTTCGACAGATAATTATCTTGCCTAGATTCTCATGACCAGGAATTTCAATCGATGTGAATTCCATGTAATCAAGGTCTACTGAAATTCCAAGGCCATTTAGAATTCGATTTGTTTCTGGACCTTGAACTGCTATCACGCCGAAATTCTTATGCCTATTTGTGACAGTTATTCCGGCCGGTGCTACTTTTGAAATGGCTTCGGCTACAGCCGCGCAATTTGCGGCATTAGGAACAAGAAAAAGATTGTCATCAGCTTTGCGATACACGATGAGGTCATCGATCACTCCCCCATTTTCATCGCATAGCAGTGTGTATTGGGCACTTCCATTTCCAACACGATTTAAATCGTTTGTGATGATCGTGTTAAGAAAGTCAGCTGCGCCGTCACCAAGAATTTCAAGCTTTCCAAGGTGGGAGACATCAAAAATTCCTACAGCCTCACGGACCGCTGTGTGCTCGGCGATGACTCCTCCGAGTGAACCATTTACTTCAAACTTAGGATATTCGATAGGCATATCCCAGCCACCAAAATCTGCAAGTTTTGCGCCTGCGCTTAAATGCCAGTCATAGAGGGGGGATTTGTTTTCCACTCCCCAAACATAGTCCAGAAAGTTCTACTTCCCGCGTAAGATGCAGATATGGCAAATATTAAATCTGGCGACAAAATCACATCTGATGTCCTCGTTGTAGGCCTGGTCAAGAAGAATGGCAAGTCTCATGTCGTTACTTCTGCAACTTCGTTGGACATTAAGAAGCTACAGCAACTCGTTGATGATGTTGGGGCTGGCGCAAAGTATGATGAAATCACGAAGATTCCATTTGGATCTCCAAAGCTTGTAGTAACCACGGGGCTTGGAGAGAAGGAAATCACGCCCGAGATTCTTCGCCGTGCTGCAGGAGCAGCATCCAGAGCGCTCGTTGGAACAAAGAGCGCTGATTTTGCTTTGCCGACGAAAAACTCTCAAGAGTGTGCAGCAGTCGCAGAAGGTGCAGCTTTAGGAGCCTATTCGTTTACCGAATTTCGCGGTTCAACTTTGAAAGATCAAAAAGAACCGCTCACTTCAATCACCATCATCTCTAAGAGTGCCAATAAAGATATTTTGAAGCGCGCAGAAATTATTGCCCGACACACACATCTGGTACGCGATTTAGTCAACACGCCTCCGAGTCATCTGACACCAGATTCATTTGCCCAAGAAATGAAGAAGATAGCAACTTCATTAAAACTCAAAAGCGAAATTTTGAACCACACACAATTAAAGTCAAAGGGCTATGGAGGTCTCATCGGCGTAGGACAAGGCTCGGCAAATCCTCCCCGTTTACTTCATATCTCCTACTCGCCAACTAAGGCTAAAGCCCGAATTGCCCTTGTCGGCAAAGGAATCACTTTTGATAGCGGTGGCCTCGCTCTTAAACCAGCAGCCGGTATGGAAGAAATGAAATCAGATATGTCTGGTGCGGCTGCCGTGATTGCAACGGTCTTCGCTGCAGCGCAATTGAAATTGCCTGTTGCTATAGAGGCTTATGCATGCCTTGCAGAAAATATGCCGAGCGATACCGCAACAAGACCGAGCGATGTCATCACAATTTATGGTGGCAAAACTGTTGAAGTTCTCAATCCTGATGCAGAAGGTCGACTTGTTTTGGCCGATGGCTTAGTTCGAGCTGCTGAAGATGGAAAGAAGAAAGGGCTCGACGCTCTCATCGATGTTGCAACTCTTACTGGTGCACAAGGAATTGCACTTGGCACGCGAACAAGTGGCGTGATGACTAACAATCCTGCGCTATCTGATCGCTTCATGAAGGCAACACAGTCGAGTGGAGAATTGTTCTGGCCGATGCCACTGCCAGAAGAACTGCGCGCCTCCCTCGATTCTCCAATTGCGGATATAGCTAATATCGGTGAACGCCAGGGTGGAATGTTGGTCGCAGGTTTGTTCTTGCGCGATTTTGTAGAGCCAACTCAACCTTGGCTACATCTGGATATCGCATTCCCTGCTTTCAATCCAAAATCTGCTCACGGTTACACAACCGTTGGTGGAACTGGCGTAGCACTTCGCTCCCTCATCTGTCTTTTTGAGAGCTACTTGTAGGCCTCGACTGGCACCGGATCTTCTTGGCCACAGGCGTTTGTGCCTAGAGCCACATCTCATTCTCGCCAGTCTTTGAGACGGGTGTGAAGAGGGCTCATGCGCGTGGCAAGATAAAGCCATGGATTTTGATGTACTCATCCTTGGTGGCGGATCTGGTGGCTATGCATGTGCTCTCAGAGCTTCACAACTCGGACTCACTGTTGGATTAATTGAGCAAGATAAAGTCGGCGGAACTTGTTTACACCGCGGTTGTATTCCAACCAAAGCTTTGCTGCATGCTGGAGAAGTTGCTGACAGCACTCGTCATGCTGCAGATTTTGGAGTCAATGCCCAACTTCATGGCATCGATATGAACGCAGTTAATTCTTACAAAGATGGCGTAATTTCAAAACTTTACAAAGGTTTGCAAGGTCTCATTAAGTCTCGCAATGTCACCTTCATTGAAGGACATGGTCGATTGGTTGCTTCGAACGCGATTGAAGTAAACGGAGAACGCCACACAGGTAAGAACATTGTTCTCGCTACTGGATCTTATCCTCGAACTCTTCCAGGTTTAGAGATTGATGGTCACCGCATTATCACCAGCGATCAAGCCCTCAATATGAATTACATTCCAAATAGCGCAATCGTTCTTGGCGGCGGTGTTATTGGTTGCGAGTTCGCTTCAGTCTGGAAATCATTTGGCAGTGATGTCACAATTATTGAAGCGCTCCCAAGGCTCGTTGCGCTTGAAGACGAATCTTCATCCAAGCAATTAGAGCGTGCATTTCGCAAGCGCGGGATTAAGTTCGAAGTTGGAATCAAATTTCAATCAGCACAAACACATGACAGCGGCGTAACCGTAACTCTTGAAAATGGAACACAATTCAGTGCAGATGTGCTTCTAGTCTCGGTCGGTCGAGGTCCGGTGACATCCAATATTGGCTACGAAGAACAAGGCCTTCAGATGGATCGCGGATACCTGATCGTGGATGAGAAATGCCGCACAAATGTGCCTGGCATATTTGCAGTTGGCGACATCATTCCCACTCTCCAACTTGCGCACGTTGGATTCGCTGAGGGAATCATGGTTGCCGAAGAGATTGCTGGACTCAATCCTCGAGCGATTAATTACGATGGAATTCCTCGCGTAACATATTCAGATCCTGAAGTAGCATCGGTTGGACTTACAACTGCGGTCGCTAAAGAACGTGGACATGATGTAATTGAACTTACATATGATCTTGCTGGTAATGGAAAAGCGAATATCTTGAAGACTGCGGGCTCCGTAAAACTCGTTGCAGAGAAGAATGGTCCTGTACTTGGAATACATATGGTTGGCGCACGAGTAGGCGAATTGCTTGCTGAGGCTCAACTTATTTTCAATTGGGAGGCAGAAGCACAAGATGTTGCTCAATTGATTCACGCTCATCCAACTATGTCAGAAGCTGTCGGTGAAGCCCATCTTGCTCTTGCCGGTAAGCCATTGCACGCGCACGGATAATTCGAAACCAGGGAGATAAGAAATGTCATTCTCAGTCACAATGCCTGCTCTCGGTGAGAGCGTTACAGAAGGTACTGTCACTCGCTGGCTTAAGAACGAAGGCGACACAGTTGCAGTAGATGAGCCGCTACTCGAAGTCTCCACAGACAAAGTTGATACAGAAATTCCATCTCCTGTCGCTGGAGTGATTCAAAAGATTATCGTTGCTGTTGATTCGACAGTTCCGGTAGGAGCAGAGCTAGCAATTATTGCTGCGAGCGGTGCTGTGCCCGCAGAACCAGCAGCTGCACCAGTTGCACCAGCTGCACCAGCGGCTGTTGCTCCGGCACCAGTTGTTGAAGCACCAGCACCAGTTGCTGCTCCAGTTGTTGCACCATCCCCTGTTGCGCCGGCAAATACTGGAAGTGTTGTCGTATCGATGCCAGCTCTTGGCGAATCAGTGACTGAGGGAACTGTTACTCGTTGGCTCAAAAACGTTGGCGATTCAGTCACTGTTGATGAAGCGCTCCTTGAAGTTTCTACAGATAAAGTTGATACGGAAATTCCATCTCCGGCGACCGGCACCATTACCTCGATTGATGTTCCAGTAGATTCAACAGTGCCAGTCGGTGCGCGCCTCGCAACAATTTCTTCAGGTGCTTCAGCACCAGCTCCAGTTGCACCAGCTCCAGTTGCTCCAGCCCCGGTTGCTCCGGTTGCTCCAGCTCCTGTTCCTCAAGCAGCTCCTGCTCCAGTGGCCGCCGCGCCTGTCGTATCAACACCACCGCGCCCATCAACACCTATTTCGC
>CAYRJB010000016.1:0-3279 GCA_964424485.1 uncultured Actinomycetes bacterium | reverse complement strand
GTGGCCGCCGCGCCTGTCGTATCAACACCACCGCGCCCATCAACACCTATTTCGCAACCAAGTGATGCATATGTCACGCCAATTGTCCGCAAGCTTGCCTCTGATAATGGCGTGGATCTTTCCCGCGTTACCGGAACAGGAGTTGGCGGTCGCATTCGTAAAGAAGATGTACTTGCCGCAGTAACACGTTCGGCACCAGTTGCGACTCCTTCAGTTTCAACTCCATCTGTTTCTGCAAACAAGGTTGCCGTCGTTGCCTCTCCGCTTCGTGGCACCACAGTGAAAATGTCTCGCTTGCGCAAAGTTATTGCCGAAAGAATGGTTGAATCACTACAAGTTTCAGCACAACTGACAACAGTTGTAGAAGTAGACGTAACAAGAATTGCACGTTTGCGTGATAAGGCCAAGGCATCTTTCAAAGAGCGAGAAGGTGTCAACCTCTCCTTCCTTCCATTCTTTGCTGTAGCAGTATGCGAAGCCCTTAAGCAACATCCGGTTCTCAATGCCTCAGTAAATGGCGATGAAATTACTTATCACGGCGCCGAACATCTAGGCGTTGCGGTTGATACTGAACGCGGATTACTTGTCCCTGTTATTCGCGATGCTGGAGATCTTAATATGGGTGGCGTTGCTCGTCGCATCGCAGATGTAGCAGCACGCACTCGCGATAACAAGATTTCTCCAGACGAACTTTCTGGTGGAACTTTCACCTTAACCAATACTGGTTCACGCGGAGCACTCTTCGACACCCCAATTATTAATCAACCACAAGTTGCAATTCTTGGTCTTGGCGCAGTTGTCAAACGCCCCATGGTTGTTAAAGCCGAAGATGGTGGCGAGACCATTGCAATTCGATCCATGGTTTACCTGGCACTTTCATACGATCATCGCATTGTTGATGGTGCAGATGCTGCACGTTTCCTTGTCACGCTGAAAGAACGTCTTGAAGAAGGACGTTTTGAAGCTGATCTAGGGCTGTAATTCATGGCACTTCAACGTATTGCAATCACTGGCGCATCTGGCCTGATTGGTTCAGCACTTGTTGGACATCTTCGCTCAGAGGGCCATACTGTTCAGAAATTAGTTCGTAGACCTACAATCTCATCGGATGAAATTCAATGGGATCCGATTGCGGGCAGCGTTGATCTTGCAGCGCTCGAAGGCGTAGATGCAGTCATTCATCTTGCTGGGGCAGGCGTCGGCGATAAGCGTTGGACTTCTCGCTACCGCGCTGAAATTCTCAACTCAAGACTTCTTGGAACTACTGCAATCGCAGGTGCGGTTGCATCGGTGAAACCAAAAGTCTTCATATCTGCTTCTGCGATTGGTTACTACGGTGAAACTGGTAACCGTGCCGTTACTGAAGTTGATCGCCCTGGCGATGATTTTTTAGCAACCGTTTGTAAGGAATGGGAATCTGCTGCTGATCTTGCTGGCGATGTTCGCACAGTAAAGCTGCGTACCGGTCTTGTTCTCGATCCAACTGGCGGGGCTCTCGGAAAGATGTTGCCACTTTTCAAATTCGGTCTTGGCGGAAAACTTGGCTCTGGAAATCAATGGTGGTCGTGGATCACCTTGCATGATCAAATCCGCGCAATTTGCCATTTGTTGGATTCGAAAGTTGAAGGCCCAGTCAACCTCACCTCTCCCAATCCAGTAACAAATCAAGAATTTACCTCGGCTCTTGCTCGTGCACTTCATAGACCAGCGCTCTTCCCGGCGCCAGCCTTTGCACTTAAGTTAGCTCTTGGAGGATTCTCAGTCGAAGTACTTGGCTCCAAGCGAGTAATCCCACAAGTCCTCTTGGATTCTGGATTTTCTTTTGATTACCCTCATGCAACATCCGCTCTTGCAGAGTTGGTAGATTAAAACTAGCGAATTGAAATCTGAGCGGCTTTTTCTAAGATAGCTGCGACGGCTAAGGCTTCTTCAAGAGTTACTGGCATAGGTGCAGAACCTTGCAGTGATTTTTTTACCTCTTTATAAAAAGAGGTGTAATCCCCTGGTTCTGAATGAATCGAAATAATTTCGTCGCCACGATGTAATTCGACCGGCGTGGATGTATCCACCTGCCAACCACCTGGTGTTGGGTTTGTGCCAGCTCGAACAAGTGGTTCCTGTTTATCTAAATCTTTGATCACAAGCGAACCTTTATCACCCGACAGGCGAATGCGAGGACCAGGTGCTCCCACTATCGCCGATGCAGATAAATATGAATCAACGCCTGACTCATGTTTTAGAACAAGTACGACATCATCATTGGATAGCCCTCGAATGGAACGCACAGAGGCATGCACTAACTCTGCTGGACCAAACCAATCAAGAGCTAGAGAGACTAGGTGTGGCTGGAGATCGAGAAGATTGCCGCCGCCTTCCTTGGCCGAAAGTCTCTCGCGCCAAGATGTTGGATTAGCCTCTGGACGAAATCTTTCAAAACGAGAATCGAGCCTAAAGATATTACCGAGCAACCCTTCTTTGAGGACACGTTTAATTGTGAGAGCATCACTATCAAATTTTCGATTGAAATATGTAGTGAGAGGAACGTTTCTCTTTCGCGACTCATCACATAATTTTTCTACATCTGCGAAGGTAATTCCCATTGGCTTATCAACGACGACAGGAATACCGGCACTTAACCCAGCCATAGCATCTTCAAAGTGAGCAAGATTGCTCGAAGCCACGACTAACAGATCAATACCCGAACGTACTAAATCGCCCGACGAAGAAAATATCTGCGCTGCTGGGAAATCCTGTTGCGCGGATGCAATGCGTTCGGGATTACGTGTAACAATCCCCGTTACCTCAAAGCCGGCAGCTACGAGGAATGGTGCGTGAAAATATTTTCCCGCTAATCCATAACCCGAAATACCAACTTTCATTGAATCTTATTCCTTAGCTTGGGAGAGCTGTGAAGGCCACCAAATCTTTGGACCCAGGATATGCACTAGGGCTGGAACCAGAATCGATCGAACGACCAATGTATCTAAGAGCACGCCAAAGGCAACCGCGAAAGCAATTTCTGCCAAGAAGACAAGTGGCAAAACTCCAAGTACGGTGAAAGTAGCTGCAAGAACTATTCCTGCAGATGTGATAACTCCGCCCGTGACAGTTACACCTTTGGTTGTGCCTTCGCGAGTACCTAGCTTCATAGCTTCTTCGCGAACTCGTGTCATCAGGAAGATGTTGTAATCAATGCCGAGAGCTACAAGGAAGACAAAGGCGAAGAGAGGGAATCCGGTATCCGCTCCGGCGAACTTAAAGATATGTTCGAAGACAAAC
>CAYRJB010000015.1:0-18463 GCA_964424485.1 uncultured Actinomycetes bacterium | reverse complement strand
GATGGAATTGTTGTTGCGCGTTCAGCTTTTAACTCATCAATGAACTACCGATCTGTAATGGCTTTCGGTATTCCTCGTGTACTGGAAGGCGATGCTAAGTACGAAGGTCTTGTACGAGTCACCGACTCCATCGTTCCAGGATTTTGGGATGAAGCACGCGAAATGGTGAAGAAGGAAGAAGCTCAAACTATGGTCCTCGAACTTGATCTCGATCAAGTAAGTGCAAAGAAGCGAATAGGTGAAGCCAATGATGGCGAAGAATCTAATCTGCCGAACTGGGCGGGCGTCCTGCCAGTGCGTACAGTGATAGATGAACCCATTACAAATTCAGATGCCACCCATACTTCCGTTCCACAATTTGTTAAGAATCGAGTACGTCAATGACCCTACTTTTCGGATTAGATACTTTTGGAGATATCCAAATCAATGATGCTGGGGAGAAAGTTTCAGCCGCACAAACCATTCGGAACATAGTCGACCAAGCCATCTTGGCCGATGAACTTGGAATCAACGCCATCAATGTTGGCGAGCATCATCGTGATGATTTTGCAGTCTCTGCGCCAGATACGGTACTTGCTGGAATAGCTACGCGCACCAAGCAGATCACTTTGGGAACAGGGGTCACTGTTCTTTCTTCTGACGACCCCGTCCGAGTTTTTGAACGTTTCTCGACACTAGACGCGCTCAGCAATGGAAGGGCAGAGATAACTGCTGGACGCGGCTCATTTATTGAGTCATTTCCATTATTTGGTTATGACCTAGGTCAATATGAAATTCTCTTTGAAGAAAAGCTGGAATTACTCGTTGAACTTCTTAAAGAGAAACCAGTGACGTGGTCTGGTAAGACTCGAGCAGCTCTCAATAATCAAGAGGTCTATCCCAAGACCGAACGTGGAGCAATCCCGCTTCGAGTTGGCGTAGGTGGAACACCGCAATCAGTTGTGCGAACCGCAAGACTCAATGCTCAACTTGCCTTGGCAATTATCGGAGGGGATCCAGCAAGATTTGCGCCATTTGCAGATCTTTATCGAACATCGATGAAAGATTTTGGCCACGAAGTTCTCACAATTTCCATTCACTCACCAGGACATATTTCAGATACTGATGAGCAGGCGATGGAAGAGCAATGGCCTCACTATTACAAGATGGTCTCTCGTATTGGCTCTGAACGCGGGTGGTCACCACCTACTCCTGAACAGTTCGCGCAAGAGTGCCAATTTGGCTCACAGTATGTCGGATCCCCTGAAACTGTTGCCCGCAAAATTGTCCACGCCATCCGATCAGTAGGAGCACAGCGTTTTGATTTTAAATATGCAAATGGGCCACAACCCCATTCAAAGCTGATGAAATCTATCGAACTCTACGGAACCAAAGTCATTCCTTTGGTCAAGGAGCTTTTGAGTATTTAGTTGGTTTCCAGTGCAGAAATTGCAGCCTTAATCATGGGATCAGCATCTTTCAATACATACATATAAGTCGATCCAATGTGAATCCATACGCCTTGATAGAGAAAATCAACTGCGTATGAATGAACTTCTGGATTGAGGCTGGCATTATCAGCAACGGCATAAGCCTTACTTGCGCCATCAATGTTTGCTTTCACTAATCCCAAATCAATCCATCCTTGACTTCGTGAGTCAAAGATTTTTCCATCAGAATCTTTAGTCCAATAAATGGTGACACCAATCTCTTTTCTTTGGAGACCATAACTGCACGCAATCCCTTTATTTTCAATCACTGTTGCAAGATCTGTTCCAGGCGCGGGATTCCATGTTGCTGGAATATAGGAACTCTCGCTGCGAACATCAGCAGGTAGAGCGTCGATAATGCGTGGATTCTCACACGCAGTAGGCACTTGAAGATTGACTCTTTGAAATGAATTTCCGCAACCAGAGAGCAGGAGTGTGACCCCAATCGCTAGGGCCAGCCCTCGCAGACGCGCTGTGAACATGGCTCAAGAGTAGCTGGTTAACCTCTGTTTTCTTCGCTGTGATGCAGTAGATACCCCCTCTAGGGCTACCACTCGCTAAAAACCTTTATATAAAAAGTATGAGTGGAACGATTACGGCATAAGGAAGTCCTCAACGTAGAGAGCGCTAAAAAGAATTTAATAGAGAAATACACGTTAAAACCAAGGAGAGTTGGGAACAATGAAAATCTCACGCACAGCACGAGTAGTAATCGCAATTACTGCACTCGGCCTCGTTGCTGCACAGAGCACTGCATCATTTGCAGCCACAAAGAAAATTACCTGCTACAAGGGAACAACAACCAAGGTGGTCACTGGATCAAATCCAAAGTGCCCAGCTGGTTACACCACAACTAAGCCAGTCGCTAAGAGTTCAGCAAAACCTGCAACAACCACTGCACCTGCTGCAACAGGCAAAACAACCGCATTCTCCGGAAAGTATGTCGGAAAAATGACGCTTCTCTGGAATGACTCCGGTGTATCTGCAACAAGCGTGAATGCTGCCGGAACTGGAAATATTTCAGGTCTTGATGCACTCATTGGTACTGGCTCATCTTCACCACAATCTAAGTGCGATGGGATCGATGGTTCCGGAACACTCGGTGGTGGCGGAAATACTCTCGCAGTCAAGTTCGATACCAGCACAAAAGGTTGCGCAGAAGATGAAGGTGCACCTACAACAGTGAAATTGACTGGAAAAGCAACAATCACAGGTGGCACAGGCAAATTTGCTGGAGCTTCAGGAACTCTTACCGTGACTGGATCCTTCTACGTGAAGTCAACAGATGCTGGCAGCAAAGACACACCAGCCATCACACTTCAAATTGATGGCAATATCGTTACAAAGTAAAAACTCAATATTTTTAAAGTTTAATCAACCTTGTTAACAAGAAACGAAGGAGTAATAATGAAAAAAATCCTCGGAGGAGTGCTGATCAGTGCACTTGCTCTCACAGGTGGAGCTTCACCTGTGTTTGCAGCTGATCCTGCAACACTCGTCATCTCGGGCGGCAAAGACGCTGTCATCACTCTCGGACCAGTAGTTGTCACCGGAACTGCATCAGTTGCAGGCAAGGTTGAATTCAAGGCTGCTGGCGTCACAATCAAGGGATGCGAAGCTGTTGCTACAACAACAGTCGCGCCATTTGTTGCAAAGTGCAGCTGGCAGGCAACCAAGAATGTACTCACAGCCCTCACAGGTGTACTCACACCTACAGATACAACAATTGCACCTGTAACTTCACCTGCAAATAACGTCACACCAGGCGTAAACGTACAAGGTGACGTTGTTTCGCCAATCAATATCTTCGTAGATACAGTGCTTGCATCTGGAACAACGGGTGTACTTGCAGGACGTTTTGGCGTCTCCTGTGCAGTTACTTCCCAATACATCTTGGGACAAACCATCGTCTTCCGCGTCTATGCAAATAACGCTGATCTCGGAGGAGCTGCTATGGATTCAACAAATACTGCAAAGGCATACATCGAAGTAGCTGGCGTGAAGGATCCAATTACATTGTCATACGGCAATCACAGCGGATCTGCTTTCTGGACAGGTGTTCTCAAGACGGGCCCAGCACCTTTGTACAACACACTTGGAATCATTAACTACAAGATCACGATGGTTGCAAAGGATCAGACAACAGCAAAGACTCTCGCTACAAAGCGCGTAGCAGTCAAAGATGCGACAACCGGTAAGACCACATACCAATATGTTTCTTACTATCGCACGGTCAAGTTGAAGAACCCACTCAAGGGCGCAACAGGCGTGCTGACACCTACATGGGCTGCAGCAACATCAATGCTCACGCTCTACGCAGTTCCAACTACCTGATAGATCTTCGGTAGTTAACAGACTCAACGACGAGGCTGGCGGATTTAATAAACCGCCAGCCTCTGTCACAAGAGTTCAACCCAAAGTTCGGAGAGGAAGAAATGTTTAAGTCAAAGAAAGCGGCAGCCCTCGCTTTTGCCGCAGCATTGCCGATCGCGATGCTCGTGCCAACAAATGCCCATGCTGCAAATATTTATTGTGAAGACCCTGCAACAGGTAAGACATCTGCTGCAGCAGTAACACTCTATGCACCAAAGGATCTGCCAGGCGTGCCAGCCGATCCATATGGCGGAACAGTTACTCCCGCATTTACAACCACAGACAAGATGGAGAATCTCGACGTAAGTCCAGCGCTTGGAACAGTCGATACTCCAATCACAATCACTGGTAAAGGTTTAACACCTAACACAGATGCAACGTTGACTTGGTCCACCGCCAAGGGAGCATGGATCACAGAAGTTCAGCCAAACACGGTTAACTACTGTGGTTTCCAATATGACAAGTACACCGTCAATATGGCGACAGTGAAGACGGATGCAACAGGTGCATTCGCATATAAGACAACTGTTCCAAAAGATTGGGGCGGCGCGCATGACATATATGCAGTTGCAGGAGGAAAGGCAATTGCACATGGTGGTTTTCAAACGAGTCCAAAGTTGACTGTTTCACCAAAGAGCGGACCAATTGGTACTCCCGTAAAGATTAAGTACGAAGGAATGGGACCTACTCTTTATACAGGCGGTATCTCAGTTTTGTGGGATAACAAGTTCGTTGGCGAAGGCCAGGCAGTATGGACACGCGGTACCGGTGAATTCACCATCTATGCAGCAGGTCCAGTCGGTAAGAAAACCGTTCAAGTGGAAGATGGCATCGGTGTTCAGTACATGAATATCAAGCAATCTCCAGTCCCTTATGCAAAGGGTGGCAAAACTGTTTTCACAGTGACAGCAGACAAAGGTGCGAAGAAAGCATTTATCAATTGGCCAGCGAAGGTAACTCCATCTGTCGCGCAACGCACAATGGCAGTTTCATCGAATGTGGATGCAAACTCTAAAGCGGTTATGACTGTCAAAGATACTGCTGGAGCCGTAGGGGATAAGTCATCTTTCTCTGTCACAGATATTGTTGATGGAACATATGACGTTGTCTTTGCAACTGTTCAGGGCTCTCGCGTGAACTGTCCGACACAATCATGTTGGGTGTATGCGCCATCAACAATCGGTAAAGTGACTGCATCAGGTGGCAAAATCACCAATGAGCCATTCACTTACCCTGATGATCTTGGCGGTTTCCACGTCCTTCAATTAAAGCAAGGTAATACTGTGTATGCCCAAGCTTCTATCTATATCAAAGCATCTATCTTTGAGTTCAAAGACAAGAATGGAAAAGTACTTTCCTACGGTCTTGCAAAGGCTGATCCTTCACCACTTCCAGAATCACGCGATGGCGCTGGAGTACCCACAATGAAGTTCAAGCAAGGTGAAGAATTCACCATCTCACTCAAGGGTGTTGGTTGGACTCAAATGGATAACACCATGGCAGTCACATATGACAATGCTCATGTGGGATATGGATGCGGATTTAATTCAAATGGTTGGACCGTGATTCATATGTATGCAACAGGCGAACCTGGCACACACATCATAGATCTCCACCCACAGCTTTACGCATATCAACCATCATTTGCTAATACGCAATATTCAATGTTGCCTCTATTAACAAATTACAATGATGATCCAGCGCTTGCACTTGGTTATCAATTGCCTTCTATTCACTTCGAAATCACTGTAACGAAGTAAAAAGCAGGAATTGAAGGCCTCGCCTCCGTACGGAGGTGAGGCCTTCACCATGTTTACTCTTTGCCTCATATAGCATGAGCCGGTGATTTCATCTTCTGAGTGGTTCTTAACAATCGGCCTGCTTGCAGCTGTCATTGGATTTGATCTTCTGATGGCAATTGTGCGTCGCCATAAAGATACTTCTTTTGCTGAAGCAACGCTCTGGACCTTGATTTATGTAGGGGCGGCAGTTGCATTCGGCTATTGGTTGCCGCATTTTGCTTCAGATACTGCTCAGAAAGAGTTTTTTGCTGGTTGGTTAACTGAGTATGCCCTGTCAGTAGATAACATTTTCGTCTTTATCATTATTCTCTCTCAATTAAGGATTGAGAAAACAAAACAGCAGCTCGTCTTGTTGCTGGGAATTCTTCTGACAATTGGAATTCGCGGACTTTTGATACCCGCCGGTGCTGCACTGATATCTCACTTTAACTGGGTCTTCTTCATCTTTGGTGCATTTTTAATCTATACCGCAATACAACTTGCCAGTGAAGAAGAAGATGACCAATGGGAAGAAGGAAAGCTTGTTGCCAAGCTCAAAAAGAGAGGGATGAGCTCTTTTGCAATTGCATTGATTGCCCTTGGATTTACTAACTTAGTATTTTCCCTTGATTCAATTCCAGCTATCTTTGGTCTCACCAAAGATGCCTACATCGTGACAACGGCAAATGTTTTTGCACTCATGGGACTTCGTCAACTTTATTTCTTGCTTGAAGGGCTTCTCAATAGATTGGTTTACCTATCTAAAGGACTTTCAGTCATTCTCTTCTTCATTGGTATCAAAATGATTCTAGAAGCCCTTCATGGAATTGGGGTTGGAGTTCCAGAAGTAACACTTGAAGCAAGCCTTGGAACCATTATTGCAATTCTGGTCATTACAACAGTCTTTAGCCTGCTTGCAACGCGCAAGAGTTCTAAACAGCAGAAGGATTAATCAACAACCCAGGTGTCGCCAGCCCCTAAAAGTTTGGCGAGATCTCCAACGCCTTTTGCTTGAGTTGCTACATCAATCTGCTCGTGAACCATTGCCGAATAAGGTTTTCGTTCGACATCTCTAAATACACCGACCGGTACATGCGTGAGATCTGAACCTGAAAGCCTAGAAAGCGCAAAAGCATATGAAGGATCCTCATTGTGCGCGTCATGCACAACAAGATCTTTTTCATCAACGGAATTGATATCTACAGTTTTAAATGAAAGCCCATCGCGTACAACTCCATATTTAGCGCTTCTTATGGGTTGACCATGGACCAACTGCAACAACGCATTATCTTTATTGGATGGATCCTTCACTGAGTCATATGCACCGTCGTTGAAAATAGGGCAGTTCTGATAAATCTCGATAAGCGCACTGCCTTTATGCGCGGCGGCCGCCCGGAGAACCTCAGTGAGATGTTTGCGATCGCTATCTATAGATCGAGCAACAAAGGAGGCCTCTGCGCCGATTGCAAGCGATATCGGATTGAAAGGAGTATCGAGTGAACCGATGGGGGTTGATTTAGTGATTTTGCCTTGCTCGGAAGTTGGCGAATACTGACCTTTCGTGAGGCCGTAAATTCTGTTGTTGAAAAGCAGAATCTTCAGTTCAACGTTTCTACGTAAAGCATGAATGAGATGGTTGCCACCAATCGAGAGAGCATCCCCATCACCTGTTACAACGAATATCGTGAGGTCTGGACGAGTAATGGCAAGGCCTGAAGCAACCGCGGGAGCGCGTCCATGTATCGAATGCATTCCAAAGGTTTCTACGTAATATGGAAAACGAGAGGAGCAGCCGATTCCAGAGATAAAGACAATATTTTCTTTCTTTACTCCAAGTTCAGGAAGGAAGCCTTGAACTGTGGAGAGTATGGAATAGTCACCGCATCCAGGGCACCATCGCACCTCTTGGTCTGAGGTGAAATCCTTTTTTGTTAGCGCAATATCAACCATTGATCGCTCCCATCGCTGCTTCTACGAGTTCTGAAGTTGTAAATGGCATGCCACGTACGATCGTAAAGCTCATCACATCTTTGAGATACTTAGATTTGAGCATCATCGCAAGTTGTCCCATATTCATTTCAGGAACAATTACTTTTTCATACTTAGTTAAAACATCACCCAGATTTTTGGGGAACGGGTTGAGGTACTTGAGATGCGCCTGGGCTATCTTTGCACCGTTCTCTCGCAATACTTCGACTGCACTTGTAATCGGACCGTATGTTGAACCCCATCCGAGGAAGAGAGTATTCGCCCCGTCTGGATCGGAGACAACGAGATCTGGGACTTTAATCCCATCAACTTTTGCCTGGCGTGTACGAACCATGAAGTCATGGTTCGTCGGATCGTAGGAGATATTTCCTGTTTTATCGGCTTTTTCAATTCCACCGATGCGATGTTCAAGTCCGGGCGTTCCTGGAATTGCCCAGGGCCGTGCCAGATTTTCATCGCGTTCATACGGTAAGAAATTCTCAGTAGTTTCTGCGAATTTCACCGAGAGATCGGGGAGGGCCGCAATATCTGGAATCAGCCAAGGTTCACTTCCGTTTGCAATATATCCATCAGAGAGTAGGAATACGGGAACTTTGTATGTTGTAGCAATGCGGACTGCCTCCATTGCCATCTCAAAGCAATCAGAAGGATGAGATGCACAGATGACAGCTGCTGGTGATTCTCCATTGCGACCATACATCACCTGAAGTAAATCTGCTTGTTCTGTTTTTGTAGGAAGACCAGTTGAAGGGCCACCGCGTTGGACATCGATAATTATCAGCGGGAGTTCAAGCATCACCGCTAAACCAATCGCCTCGGATTTTAAGGCGATGCCAGGGCCAGATGTGGTTGTAACACCTAACGCACCGCCATAGGAAGCGCCTATTGCAGATGAAACTGCAGCAATTTCATCCTCAGCTTGAAATGTAATCACGCCGAAATTCTTATGTTTTGAAAGTTCATGCAAGATATCTGATGCGGGAGTTATTGGATAGGAGCCAAGAAAGAGAGGCAATTTGGATTGCTTCGAGCCTGCAATCAATCCATAGGCGAGTGCTAGATTGCCATGAATATTGCGATATTTTCCTGGCGCCATTTTCGCTGGTGGAATTTCATATGATGAAGCAAACTCTTCGGAAGTCTCGCCAAAATCCCAACCTTTGCGATAGGCCAATAGGTTGGCCTCGAGAATTGCAGGCTTGCTTGCAAATTTTGCCTTGAGAAAATTCTCTGTTAATTCAGTAGGTCGATGGTACATCCAAGAGAGAAAGCCCAGTGCAAACATATTCTTGGAACGTTCTGCCTCTTTGCGTGTGAGTCCCATTCCATCAAGTGCTGTGACAGTCATCGATGTAAGCGGAATTGCGTGAAGTTCATAGCTATCGAGAGAACCATCCTCAATTGGATTTGATGCATAACCAACTTTGTCGCAATTACGGGAAGTGAATTCATCTTTATCAACGATAAGAATCTTGCCTTTGGGCAGATCTCGAAGATTAGCTTTGAGAGCCGCAGGGTTCATAGCAACCAGAACATCAGGAGCATCACCTGCAGTTGAAACATGGTGACTTGCAAAATGAAGCTGGAAAGAGGAGACGCCAGGCAAAGTTCCTTGAGGTGCTCGAATCTCTGCTGGGAAATTTGGAAGTGTGGAAAGGTCGTTGCCAAGGCTTGCAGTATCCATTGTGAAGCGATCGCCTGTTAACTGCATGCCATCGCCGCTGTCACCAGCAAAGCGGATAACGACCGAGTCGAGTGAGACAACCGGTTTAGTCACGCATTCATCATATGCCTCTCTTCCAAGAAGTCACTAGGATTGGGATGTGACTTTTAAAAATGCTTCCAATCGATACGCGATAGTGACGGGTGCTTCAAGCGGAATAGGTGCTGCCACTTCTTTAGCGCTAGCTGGTGAGGGTTTTCATGTCATCGCAGCTGCCCGGCGCCTGGATCGGCTCAAAGAACTTGCTACACAATCAAAAGAGTTAGCTGGCTCAATTGAGCCATTCGAACTTGATGTCACAAGTCAGGGGAGTGTAGATGCGCTTGCTGCCCATCTTGCTGGCAAACCTCTACAAGTAATTGTTAATAATGCCGGTGGCGCCTTTGATGCGGCGACAGTTTTGGAAGCTGATATTGATTCTTGGACTAATACATATGAAGTAAATGTCATTGGTGCGGTTCGCTTCATTAAAGCGATGACACCACTCATGAAGAAGTCTGGAAATGGTCACATCGTTGTACTTACATCTACAGCTGGACATGTCACTTATGAGACTGGCGGTTCATATACAGCAGCAAAACATGCTGAAAAAGCTCTTGTGAATACTTTGCGCCTTGAACTCTCAGGTGAACCAATACGTGTTACAGAGATTGCACCAGGCATGGTCAAGACAGAAGAGTTCGCTGTGAAAAGATTTAAAGGTGACTCGGAGGCAGCAGCAAAAGTTTATGCGGGTGTTGAGAAACCGCTAACAGCTGAAGATGTAGCTGAAGCGATTCGGTGGTCGGTGATGTTGCCAGATCATTTCAATGTCGATTCAATGATTATTCGCCCACTTGCTCAAGCTGCGCAACATAAAGTTCACCGCAAGCAGTGAGTAAAAATTAAAAAGGGCCGCTATTTCTAGCGACCCTTTTACCCGTTTTACCCTCTTTGATCAGAAGAAGAATCTTCCTGAGTCCCTCAACTCATGAAGACCTGTAAAGCCTTAAACGTTTATGCAGCGAGTTGAAGTTCAACAGCGCTATCAGATGGCTTCTTTGCCAGCGTTGCAGTGCCGTCCCAAGCGAACTCTTCATCATGAATGGAGAGTGCTACAACGAGGACTGTTCCGATCATTAAAAGTGGGAAGAGAGCTAGTAGTGCCATTTCCATTACCTCCATAAATTCTTACTTAGTTCAAACTTCGTTCATACTTCGTTCTTGCTTATGGTGTGAACTATGGAGGGCCAACCTCTGAGATTCCCTAAGCGAACGTCACAGATCCCACAAGGTTTCCTGAGAATTGGCTTAAATTGCTAAATTTCGTAAATATATTCGCCCGAATCGAATTTGATATCTTCAAGGACTACGCGGTTGTAGGGAATGCGCACATCATCTGCAATGGTGACAGGCCCAAGTATCTTGGCACCTGCGCCAATAACGACGCGATTACCAATTGTTGGGTGGCGTTTGCCTGTTGCAAAGCGACGCGCTCCCAACGTGACATTGTGATACAGCATCACATCATCACCAATGCTCGTTGTTTCACCAATGACAACTCCGATGCCATGATCAATAAAGAATCGCTTGCCAATCTCTGCGCCTGGGTGAATTTCAATTCCAGTGCGACGTCTGGCTCTATTGGAGAGCATGCGAGCAATAAGTTTGACGTTGTGCTTCCAGAGCCAGTGTGCGATGCGGTAGTTCCACACCGCATGCACTCCTGGGTAAGTCAGAAAGACTTCGAATCTATTTCGCGCTGCAGGATCGCGCAGCATTGCTGTATTGAGGTCTTCCTTTATGGATCTAAACATTTTGTTTATTTTTACTTGTCCATCAAATCCTGGAAGAGGACTGTCGATAGATAGCGCTCGCCAAATGAAGGGATGATCACAACAATTATCTTGCCTGCAAATTCAGGTCGCTTTGCTACTTGAGCTGCTGCCCAGAGAGCAGCTCCAGATGAAATTCCAACAAAGAGTCCTTCCTCTTTTGCAGCGCGACGAGCATAGTTGAGAGCATCTTCATTTGAAGCATCCAGAACTTCGTCGTAGATGTTTGTATCGAGAATTGCAGGAATAAAGTTTGGCCCTATCCCTTGGATAACGTGACCAGAAGGTGATCCACCATTGAGAATTGGGGATGCTGCAGGTTCGACGGCGAAAATCTTGATATCAGGGTTCTTCTCTTTTAGAGCTTGTCCAACTCCAGTGATTGTTCCGCCAGTTCCGATCCCGGCAACTACTGCAGCAACTTGTCCGTCAGTGTCATTCCAGATTTCCTGAGCTGTAGTTCTACGATGAATCTCTGGGTTTGCTTCATTTTCAAATTGGCGAACTAATACAGCTCCTTGAGCGCCAAGTTCTTCAGCTTTAGCTACGGCTCCGCGCATACCTTCGGCTGCAGGTGTCAGAACAAGTTCAGCGCCAAAACCGCGAAGTAGCGCGCGACGTTCTTTAGACATGGAATCTGGCATTGTGAGAATTACTTTGTATCCGCGAGCAGCGCCAACCATTGCAAGTGCAATCCCAGTATTACCTGATGTCGCTTCCACGATAGTGCCACCTGGCTTAAGTTGACCAGACTTTTCAGCCGCATCAACCATTGCTATACCGATGCGATCTTTTACTGTGTTAGTTGGGTTATAGAACTCAAGCTTTGCATAAACTTGGGCATCAGCACCATCAGTTACTCGATTGATGCGAACGAGCGGGGTATTTCCAAAAATCTCAGTGATGTTGTTATAGACCTTCATGGCTCTCCTTCTTCGCGGTTATGTGAGAATTTTAAAGATGCGATGCGAAATAACCTAAACGCGAAGATTTTGCAGGAGCAAATGCTTCCAAGTGCCGTGTCTTGCCCTTAGAGTTCGTTTATGCGGGCGATGATTTTGACGGCATCTGCAATATCCGCGCATCATTTTGCTGGCGGGGACTTAATTCGCCTCTCATCTTTCTTCATTTATTTTGCATTGGTTGTGTCAGTTACGAAACTTTCTATGACCAGCATTACCGATGGACCCAAACTGGCTCTTCTTATCATTTTCGTGCAAAGCACAACCCATTTCATCCTTGGTTCTGGCTCGAGCAGTGATGCACAAATGGGAATTTCTCACCTACTTATGGGAGTTATTTCATACTATGCAATTTTACTGGCTGAAGATTTCCTAGATGCAGTAATTGACTTGTGGATAGGTTCACTCACACTTAAACCAATTATTCTCAGATCCAGAAAAATCGGTATTTACATCGATCAACCTTCTACCGCCAAGTCTTTCAATTTGTTTGCAATCCAAACAAGGCGAGGGCCACCGGTGCACGCATGAATGAAATTCAGATGTTCTGGCATCACCATGCTCCGCATATTGTAGAAACGATTGTTGGAATTGCAGCAGTCGTCATATGGTGGATAAGAATTAAGTAATCCGCCTTTTAATTTATTTTCGTTGAAAGGTTTCTATGAAGAAAATTATTGGCGTGCTCGTAGCGTGCCTGCTTATGTTGACAGCGTCCCCGGCGCTGGCTCACGTTTCGGTTCAAACAAAAGGTTCACTTCTTAATGCTGGTTCGGGAAGTCGAATATGGATGTCACTTGGACATGGGTGTACCTATAAAGATCAGAAATACGGTACGCAAGTCTTCTCTGTGGATGTTCCAAAATCCGCAGGAAAACCGACTCCCGAATTTCACTATGGATTTAAAACATCCGTTGTGGCTTCCAAGAGTGTCGACACAAAAGGTGTGCCGGATTATTACACCGTTACATGGACGGCAAAATCTAAGAATTTTGCCATCGATGACGGCGCCTTTTACGACTTTGGCCTGAAGGTAACTTTTGATGCGGTGGCTCAAAAAATTTTCCTACCCACGACCCAAATTTGTTATGCGCCATTAGCTGATCGAACCAAAAAGCCTTTATATCTGAAGTGGGTCATCATCGATGGGTCGACAAAGGCCGCTACTGAAGATACGGAGTTTGGACCTGCGCCATTCGTGACAACAGTCGCGGTTGTTAAGTAGGCTGAAGAAATGAAAGGAAAGTGCTGATGAAAAAAATATTTGCTGCCGCTGTAGTTTGGATTTTCTTAATTCCTTCTCCAGTCAACGCACATGCCCAATTCACCAGCACTTTTCCTAAGTCGAAATCTGTGGTTAAGGTTTGGCCTTCCACGGTTTGGGTTGAATTTGATGGCAACTTGATTGATATCAAGAGCGCAACAGTTAATGTTCTAACGGTTAAAGATTCTTCCGGACGACAAGTAGATGTGAAAGATTCCGCTGTTTCTGGTTCTAGGCTCACTGTCTCGACTCCAAGAGTGCCAAAGCCCGGAGTTTATAAAGTGTCTTGGAGAGTTGTTTCAGAGGACGGGCATCCTGTCTCCTCTAGTTTTTCATTTTCCTATATTCCTAAGAAATGAGTGAGATGAAAAAAAATTTAATCCCCATTGTTGGCCTAACCCTTTTGCTCTCAGCTTGTGGTTCCACCGGTCCAGCTGTCGATCATTCAAAAATGAACCACGCATCCACAGGAACTGAGCCCGGAACTGCTTCTCCGACTGGAGGCTCTTACCTCGATGATCCTATTCCATCGAAAATATTGTCGCTTCCGCTTTTTAATGAGGCAGGATTAAAAGTTTCTTTAGGTAGTTACAAAGGAAAATGGTTGGTTCTCACCAACTTCCTCACTTCTTGCCAGGAAGTCTGTCCGATGACTACCGCTCTTATGAACTCTATTGCCTATTCGATAAGAACTGGCAAGCATGCGGATGAGTTCGCGTTTGCTGAAATTTCAGTGGATTCGAAATCAGATACTGCAAGCCGCATCAAAGCGTATAAAGAGGTTTCCAATTCAACGCATCTTGACCTTATATCTGGCAATGAGAGTTCTCTTAAAGAACTTTGGAAATATTTCGGAGCACCATACGAGGTGATGAGTATTGATGCCAAAGAAGCGGCTGACCTTCCAGTAGATTGGCAAACAGGTAAGAAGCCTGATCATGACGTGATGCATCCAGATCTCGTTCTCATTATTTCTCCAGACCAGCGTTGGAGGTGGATTAATCTAGGCTCGCCTGATGCCTCTCGGGTGAAAGTCCCCTTGAAGTTGCAGAATTTTCTGAGCGCAGATGGCAAGGAACATATGGTTAACCCCCAACAGCCATCTTGGACGTCAGACTCTGTTTACTCGGCTCTGACAGCGCTTTCAGGGGTGAAATTTAACTAGTGCGCTGATTTCATTTAGACATATAGGGCTAACTCCTGAACAATACCCCGAGAACAAGGGGAGTTGTAATGGCACGTATATCTAAAGATGTCTCTCTAGCTAAGAGAGTTCGATACTACTTTGATAATTCAATCTCAAAGGGACCAAGCGCCTTCGTCGCATGGCTTGCAGTCTTTGGTGTTCTTCTTTCAATAATCATCACGCTTATTGATTTTGCGCTCAATGGCCTCCCAAGGAATTCCACCTTTGATTCCACTCTTGCAAAATTTGGTACGACTATCAACACAGTCCTCTTTGGTGGAGCAGTTCCACAAGGCAAACTACTTGCTCGATTCATCGCAATTCTTATATGGATAAGCGCGATAACTATCTCGGCCACCATCATCGGTTTTATTACTAACAAGATCAAAGATCGTCTCGAGAAGTTACGCTCAGGTCGAGCTCCTATCATCGAATCTGGTCATACCCTGATCCTTGGTTGGTCCAATCGCATTTTCCCTGTCGTTCAAGAGTTAGCGGTAGCTAATGAGAATGTACGTCGCCCGCTTATTGTTGTTGTGGCAGAAGGCTCACAAGATAAATTGGAGAAAGAACTTGCAGAGCGAGTAGAGAATCTCGGGAAGACTCGAGTGCTTGTTCGTGCTGGAGACCCAACTAATCCATTGGCACTGACTCGTGCAAATATTGCTGGTGCATCTTCAATCATCGTTCTAGATGCAGACAACACCGGAGATTCTGAGATTGTTTCAACAGTGCTCGCAGTTAAGGCATCAGGTGCCCCTGCTGAAACGCCAATTGTTGTTGAAGTTGATGACCCCAGTTTTGGAGAAGCTCTCACGCACGCAACCGAAGGCCGGGTCATAGCTGTGCATTCCAACGAAATTATTGCTCGAGTTACTGCCCAAGCATCACGTCAGCCGGGTCTTGCAGCCGTAGTTCTGGATCTCCTTGACTTCGATGGGGATGAAATTTATTTCCAGCCAGTCCCAGAACTTGCAGGCCACACTTATGCAGAAGCTTTGCTCGCATTTGAAAAGGCGAGCGTCATTGGAATTCGGACAGGCTCAGGCAAGACTTTGGTGCACCCTGCGATGACGACCAAGATTCTCGATGGTGATTCTGTGATTGCAATCGCTGCGGATGATGATCAAGTTACATTCTCTGGAATTGAGGAGGGACTTCGATCTGTTGCTCGCGTTCGTCGTGATATGCCTAAAAAGCGTGCTGAACATTTGCTTATCATTGGTTGGTCTGAAATGGGCGGAATAGTTCTTTCGGAACTTGCACCATTTCTTCCAAAGGGTTCAACAGTTTCGATTATTGCTAACCCGGATCTTGTTGACAAAGCAGTGATGCCCAAGAAGAGTTACGGAGCAATCAAAACAACTTTCCAAAGTAATAAAGGAACAATTTCAGAACTTACGGAAGTGGCGCGTAAGAAAAAATACGATGAAATTATCGTTCTTGCATATCGCGAAAAGATCGCTGTGGCAGATGCAGATGCTCGCACGATGCTCACAATGCTTTTGCTCAATAAACTTTTCGATGAAGATGGCAACGGAATTGATCGCACACGTCTCGTTGCAGAGATATTGGATTCACGTCGCGCCGAATTGGCACGCGTTGCCAACGCTGATGATTTGGTTGTCAGCGATAACTTGGCAGCTCTTCTTGCGGCGCAGCTATCAGAGAACCCCGCACTTGCTCCTGTGTTTGAAGATCTCTTTGACGCAGATGGTGCTACTTTGAATGTGCGTCCTCTAACAAATTATGCCCGAGTTGGGGATTCAGTCCGTTACTTAGATCTCGTTGCATATGCGCGAGGTTTGGAAGAAACAGTTATAGGAATTCGCTCCACTGAAGCCGGCGTTCTACTCAATCCTGCGAAGTCATCCACGCACACTGTGGCAGCCGGTGATGGATTGATAGTTATTAGCGCTTTAAATTAATTACTCAGGGAAGTGGCAAGCAACTGATGTTTTGCCAAGCTGAATGAATGCAGGCTCTTGTGAGGCGCAGATATCTTGCGCCTTCCAGCATCGATTGCGGAAACGGCAACCAGAGGGTGGATTAATTGGGTTTGGAACGTCTCCAGTGAGGCGAATGCGCTCGCGCGCACCAATCGCATCAGGATCTGCATCTGGAACGGCAGAGAGAAGCGCCTTTGTATAAGGATGCTTGGGTGTCGAGTAAAGAGTTTCGCGATCTGCAACTTCGACAATCTTGCCTAGATACATCACTGCAACACGTTGACTGAAATGACGAACGACTGCCAAGTCATGAGCGATAAAGACAAACGCGAGTTTAAATTCAGATTGCAACTCCTGAAGCAAATTGATGATCTGTGCCTGAATAGAAACATCTAGGGCTGAAACTGGCTCATCAGCAACGATGAGCTTTGGTCGTACGGCGAGAGCGCGAGCGATTCCGATACGTTGACGTTGGCCACCGGAGAATTCGTGTGGATATCTGTTGTAGTGCTCAGGATTGAGACCAACGATTTCAAGGAGTTCTTGTACGCGCTTCTTCACGCCACCTTCTGGTTTGATTTTATTGATTTCAAAACTCGAACCAACAATCGTTCCTACTGTATGACGAGGGTTGAGAGAAGCGTATGGGTCTTGGAAAATCATCTGGAGATGTGAACGAACAGGTCTAAGTTCGCTTGTTGAAAGATGCGATATCTCCTGACCTTCGAACTGAATGCTGCCAGCAGTCGGTTCGAGGAGGCGAGTGATTAATCGTCCAGTCGTAGATTTACCGCAACCAGATTCGCCGACAAGACCGAGAGCTTCACCTTGATTAAGTTCAAATGAGATGTTGTCGACAGCTTGAACCATTGGTCCTGGAGTAAAGAGCCCAACCTTTGCAGTGGGAAAGTGCTTGGTGAGTCCGGAAACTTTCAGAAGTGGATCTGTCATAGGTATGGCTTCACCTCATTAGTAAAGATGGATTCACGGTTATTGAGATCAAGATGGCATCGAACTTCGTGTTGGTTAGCACTAGAGACTGGGAGTAACTCAGGCATTTGTGCATCGCATGCGCCACCAACACGTGCTTTGTATTTACAGCGTGGAGCGAAAGCGCATCCAGCTGGTGGCTTGATAAGAGAAGGAGGAGTTCCTTCGATGTATGGCAATTTCACTGTTGGATCGCCTTCAAGGCGCGGAATAGATGAGAGAAGTCCCCACGCATATGGATGTTGAGGAGACTTCAACAAATCGTGAGTAGACCCACGTTCAATAGCGCGACCTGCATACATCAACAGAATTTCATCAGCAATCTCTGCCACTACACCAAGATCATGGGTAATTAAAATAATTGCCGAACCAAATTCTTTTTGAAGGTCGCGTAAGAGATCTAAAATCTGCGCTTGAACTGTTACATCCAACGCAGTGGTTGGCTCATCAGCGATGAGAAGGTTTGGGTTACAGGAGAGCGCCATTGCAATCATTGCACGTTGACGCATACCACCAGAGAATTGGTGGGGGTAGGAATCAGCGCGCTTTGCTGGATCTGGAATGCCCACGCGATCAAGCATCTCGATTGCACGAGTCATTGCAGCTTTCTTGGAAACATCGTGATGAACGCGATATGCCTCAGCAATCTGTTCTCCCACTTTGTAATAGGGATGAAGAGCAGCAAGAGCATCTTGGAAAATCATTGCCATCTGACGTCCGCGTAAAGCACGAACTTCAGATTCTGACGCTGCAACTATATCTGTGCCATCAAGAAGAATTTGACCTGAAACTTGTGCGCGCGACTCTTTGTGCAATCCCATGATTGCGAGGCTGGTAACAGACTTGCCTGAACCTGACTCACCAACAATGCCGAGAGTCTTTCCTTTTTCAAGATCAAAACTGAGGCCATCGACGGCTTTAACGAGTCCATCCTCAGTAGGGAAGTGAACTTTGAGATCACGT
>CAYRJB010000014.1:0-21001 GCA_964424485.1 uncultured Actinomycetes bacterium | reverse complement strand
AGATCGAAGATGAGCAGGCGAATCGTTCTCGAAGCGCTGGTACAAACCACCAAATGGGGTGCCCAACGTCGATTCAAGTGGAAATAGATATCCGATAATCTACATTATGTAAACTAAGAATTTCTTAGGCATACGCTTCGAGCGGTAGGCAGGCACATACAAGATTTCTATCCCCATATGCCCCATCTATTCGCCCTACTGTGGGCCAATATTTGCCGCTACGGCCGATCTCGGCGTTAACTCCACCTGGATATCCAGCAACTTCTCGAGAATATTTTCGATTCCATTCTGCGCGGAGTAAATCGGCATCGGTATGAGGGGCAAAACGCAGAGGTGACTCCTCGGCAGTTAACTCCCCCTTTTCGATATCTGCAATCTCGGCTCGAATCGAAATCATCGCCTGAATAAATCGATCTAATTCATAAAGGTCTTCGGATTCAGTAGGTTCAACCATGAGCGTGCCAGGAACTGGGAAACTCATAGTTGGAGCATGGAATCCATGATCCATGAGTCGTTTTGCGATGTCGTCAACGGTAACTCCGCTGTTCTTCGTAATCTCTCGAACATCAAGGATGCATTCATGTGCAACATATCCGTTTTCTCCCTTATAGAGCACAGGGAAATGAGGATCCAATTTCTTTGCAATGTAATTGGCGGAAAGTATGGCGACCTCTGTCGCCTTCTTTAGTCCTTCGCCACCCATCATTCGAATGTACATCCACGAGATAGGCAGAATACTTGCTGAACCAAATGGCGCACTAGAGACAGGACCAGGGCCAGTAGAAGGACCACAAAGTTCATCGAGTGGATGATTGGGTAGGTAAGGAGCTAAATGAGCTCGCGCAATTACCGGGCCAACTCCTGGTCCACCCCCTCCGTGAGGGATGCAGAACGTCTTATGTAAATTCAAGTGTGAAACATCCGCGCCGAACTTTCCTGGTTGGGCAAGACCGACGAGAGCATTTAGATTTGCACCATCAACATAAACCTGGCCGCCTGAATCATGAACAAGAGCGCAAATTTCTGTGATTGCAGTTTCAAAAACTCCATGAGTCGATGGATAGGTAACCATCAAACAAGCAAGAGATTGTGAATGCTCAGCAATTTTTGATTTCAAATCAGCGACAGAGACATTTCCTTGCTCATCGCATTCAACAACGACAACTTTCATTCCAGCCATAACGGCGCTAGCCGCATTTGTACCGTGAGCCGAAGAAGGAATCAGGCATATATTCCGACTCCTCTCCCCCTTCGCATCAAGGTAGTTGCGAATCGCAAGCAAACCAGCAAATTCACCTTGTGAACCCGCATTTGGTTGAAGTGAAACAGCATCGTAACCAGTGATTTTGATAAGCCAATCCGAAAGTTGCGCGATCATCTCACGTGCACCTCTCGAATCTTCAACAGGTGCAAATGGATGAAGTGACGAGAATTCTGGCCACGTGACCGGAATCATTTCTGAAGTCGCATTAAGTTTCATGGTGCAGGAACCTAGTGGGATCATCGTGCGATCGAGTGCAAGATCGCGATCAGAAAGTGCTCGCAGATAACGAAGCATTGAAGTCTCAGAGTGGTGGTCATTGAATAAAGGATGAGTCAAAAACTTCGTCACTCTCATCTCTACTGGGGTCGCTACTTCTGCATCTTTGATGACAATTCCAAAGAGGTCTGCAATCTCCAGTAATTCCGAATCTGTGACGGTTTCATCTAAAGAAATTCCAGTTACCTTGTTGTCAATTTCCCTGAAATTGAAACGAGAGCCTTGGCGCGGTTTTGCGTGCACAACAAACGTATCGAAGATGTCACCTTGGGTTACTTCTACTCCCCCATCAAGAAACGCTTGACGTAGTTGCAAAGTTTTGCGGCGTACTTCTTTTGCAATATGAGTTAAACCAAATGGACCATGCCACATTGCATAGAATGCTGACATAACCGCGAGCAAAACTTGGGCTGTACATATGTTGGAAGTAGCTTTATCTCTACGAATATGTTGTTCGCGAGTCTGTAAAGCTAGTCTGAATCCAGGATTTCCGTGGACATCTATGCTTTGACCAACCAAGCGCCCGGGAATACCTCGTTCAAGGCCATTTCGCACGGACATGAAGCCTGCGTGAGGCCCACCAAATCCCATTGGAATTCCAAAACGTTGCGCAGATCCGATTGCAACATCCATCTCTTTCTCTCCGGCGCTTGGATAGATAGTCGCCGCTAACAAATCTATAGCTGCGATTGAAATTGCGTTATGCCTAGAGGCAAATTCCTTCACAAGCGATAGGTCTTGATATTCACCTGTTGTAGCAAATTGTGCACCGATAACTCCAAAGAATCTGCCGGCGAGTTGTCCAAGTGCTTCACGACTGAAAACACTTTCACGAACTTGAATACCGAGCGGCTTAGCTCGAGTATGTATAACAGCTTTGATATGTGGATGAAGAGCAACGTCAATCAAAAACTCGGCGGATTCATCACCCTTCCATTGTCGACTTGCTAGTGTCATCGCTTCAGCCGCCGCCGTTGCTTCGTCAAGCATGGACGCATTAGCTATTGGCAAACCTGTTAAATCTGAAACAGCAGTTTGAAAAGCAAAAATTGCCTCTAATCTTCCTTGACTAATTTCAGGTTGATATGGGGTGTAAGCCGTGTACCACGCGGGATTTTCTAATACATTTCTGAGAACGACAGGTGGGGTGATTGTTCCGTAATATCCAATTCCGATGAGATTTCTTTTTACCGAGTTCTTCTTAGCAAGCTCTGCCAATTCGGCAATTGCAGCCTCTTCTGAAATAGCAGGAGGAAGGTGGTTGGCGAGGGAATCGGTAAGGGCGATGCTTTCAGGTAAAACTTTGCTTATGAACTCCTGCATATTCGACGCACCACACTCGTGCAACATGTGCTTAATATGCTCATCATTTGGACCGATATGTCTATCTTGAAAATCTTTGCGAAACACCGAACTCCCCTTAATCAAGCCTGATGACTAGATGGTGGAGAGTCTACGGTTTAGAGACCCGTTAAGCCCCTCGGCGCTTGCGTCGCTCGGAGAGCTCGTCTAGCGTGATATTTGCTACAACAGATCCATCGCTAGCGCTCTCCCCTTGCAGATGAGAGAGAGATCCTTCAACTTCATTCCACACTTTGCTAATCGCTATGCCAAAGACTCCCTGGCCACCTTGAAGTAGGTCGATGATGTCGTCAGCGCTTGCACATTCATAAATTGAGGCACCATCACTCATTAACGTGATTGACTCAAGCTCGGTGACGCCGCGTGAACGCAAGTGCTCGACTGCAGTTCGGATGTTTTGGAGAGAAACTCCAGTATCGAGCAGACGTTTAACGATCTTGAGAACGAGAATATCTTTGAAGCTGTAAAGTCTCTGAGATCCAGAACCACTTGCAGGTTGAATGGAAGGTTCTACAAGACCCGTACGAGCCCAATAATCGAGTTGTCGATAACTTATATCCGCAGCAGAACACGCGGTGGCGCCGCGGTAACCAATCTCTGGCATATTTGAATCTAGAGACATCTCTATGTGCTCACTTCTATGGGGAATGGGTCAAGCGTAGGTTGAGGGTTTGCTGAATGCAAACACCGACACGCCCAAAGTCTCAAGTGAAGATTGAGGGTCTCTACCCAGCGAAATCTTCGGGGTTGATGTGATCCAAAAATTCCTTAAAGCGTTCTACCTCTGCCTCGGGGTTCTCCCCCTCATCGGATACTTCAACTCCTGCAGCTGACATTAACTCTTCACTTGCAAATATTGGGCTTCCCAACCTGAGAGCCAAGGCCAAAGCATCGCTCGGGCGAGCAGAAATCACTGCGCCACCTTGAAAATAGATCTCGGCATAGAAGATTCCATCCTTAATCTCAGTGAGCAGGACCTTTGAAATCGGTTGGCCAGTTTTTTCGATGACCTCAGAGAAGAGATCATGAGTTAGAGGTCGCGGAGGAACAACGCCTTGCTGAGCAAAGGCAATGGCGGTCGCTTCAACTGCTCCTACCCAAATGGGAAGGAAACGCACACCATCCATTTCTTTAGCCAAAACTATGGGTTGATTCGAGGGCATCTCAACTCGAACTCCAACGATCTCAATCGGATGCATCTGCATCTGTACCATCCAACCCGCGTCACATACTACTTAGAGCGATGTAAACCGGAACGCACTAAAGTTGCATGAAGTCGAACCGATAAAGATGCGAGTTCTTTTTGAACCTCTTCTGCGCGCGCCTTAGCATCTGAACTCTTTTGACGAAGCAATGGAGTGATGACTTGTTCCACGAGTCCAATCTCTCGATCGGCTGCGCTCTTAAAAGAGCGTAGATGGCGTGGTTCTATTCCAAAAGCTGACATTTCGGCAACTGTGCGAGCGACAGCAAGCGCATCTGCGTCATAGTGACGGCCTTTAATTGTCACTAATCCATAAGCTTCAAGTTCTGTAAGAACTGCATCATCAAGGTTTGCAGATTCAAGAAGCTCTTTGCGACTCAAACGTAATTCTGATTCATCTGCAAAGTGAGCGGGTGCAAATTCGCCACCGACTGTTGCAAGACGTGGAGCAGTTGGAGATCCTCCATTTACTGCAGGGGCCAAGCCGCGATCCATCGCGTCTAAATTTTCCTTGATGACGCGCAATGGCAAGTACTGATCTCTTTGCGCTGCAAGTACGTAACGTAAACGTTCCATATCAACTGATGTGAATTTACGATAACCAGAAGGTGTCCGCTGAGGCTCAATCAATCCCTCGGATTCCAAGAAACGAATCTTTGAAATTGTGATATCAGAAAATTCTGGACGTAATTTTGCAAGGACTTCCCCGATGCTGAGGTAGGCGCGTGCTGGAACGCTCATGTAAAACCCTTCTCGTTACTTCTCAGAGCGACTCTGAAAGAAGTTAAATCTAAATTTACCTATTTGTATCTCATCGCCATGTGCAAGTTTCACTTCGGATACAGAATTTGCATTAACGTAACTACCGTTCAAGCTTCTGAGATCCACCAATGTATAGAAACCAGAATTTTCAATAATCTTCGCATGCTTGCGAGATACTGTGACATCATCCAAAGAGATGTCATTTTCTGGTTCACGACCAATAGAGGTTTCAGATGTATCCAGGAGAAATCGAAATCCTTTTCCAGGACCTGATAAACCAATCAACATCGCACGGGCTGGGGAAAGTTGAGAAATTATTTCTCGCTCTTCGGGGGATAAACGCTCTTCAATCCGAGTAATTTCAGCTGAAGGAACGGGACGAAGCTGCGAAATATGAATTGTTGAGGTGAGATCGCTAGTTGAGTCTTGTGAAAGATCAACCACGGGGTTCTCCTCTTCAAATCGAGAGTGATTCACTCTAGAACGCTCTAGAACACTCTTTTTCAGGGAAGGTTGAAGTTCGGGGAAGCTGACCTTCAACTAGAGGCTGACACTAGGGGCGAGAAGCCACCAGGTCAAGCCGTGAGACTTGAGTAATCAGCTGCTGAGAGCAAGGCTTCCGGACGAGATACATCACCAATGTCAGCAATCCAACCCTCGCCATAAGGATCTGAGTTGATGAGTTCCGGATTTGATTCCAACTTCTCGTTGACCCGTAGAACTGTTCCCGTCACTGGTGCAAAAATTTCAGAGACGCTCTTGGTTGATTCAACCTCTCCGCAGACAGAATTTGCCGAAATCAGTGAACCAACTTTTGGCAATTGAATATAGACAATGTCACCAAGCGCACCTTGTGCATAATCCGTTATCCCCATACGTACAGACCCATCAGAGTTTTCTTTAATCCACTCATGGTCTTTCGTATAGAGCAGATCTGCTGGAGCGTTAGACATTCTCTTCCTTTTCTCTTCAATTCTCTTTTTTTTGCTAATTTAATTCAGCGGCCGGGTTAGCGCCTGTGAACTGTATTGCACTGCAGTCCAGAGGTAAAGCGAGCTCCCCCAAATGGCGAATGCCCAGCCCAGAATATGTGCAATTTCTCCTATAACGCCAACTTTGGACAAAAGGAGGAGGGGAAATGCGTAGAGAAGGTTGAAGGTGGCAGCCTTGCCAAGATATGTAACTTCAAAAAGTCGACCGGTACGACTTCTATAAAGAGCCAACATGGGGATCATAAAAATATCTCGCGCGAGCAGGAGAAAAACAAGCCACCAAGGAATGATCTCTCTGATTGCCAAGCCAACAATTGTTGCTGCGATGTAGAGTCGATCGATTGCTGGGTCAAGCGCAGCACCAAGTGCGCTCGTCTGATTTAAGGCACGTGCAATTTTCCCGTCGAGATAATCAGTCACAGCGCCAAGCGCGAGTACGAGGAAGGCCAAACCGTTAGCTTCTCTTGAAAGTAGCAACCATAAGAACAATGGAATCGCGCAAGCACGCAAGAGAGTGAGCATATTTGGAATCGTCACCATATCTCCCCCGTCCCTATCAGACTGCCTCTTTCCAAGTTGTCACAACTATAGGCGAGATAGTCGGGATGACAGGATTTGAACCTGCGACCACCAGACCCCCAGCCTGGTGCGCTACCAAGCTGCGCTACATCCCGGTGTGCCGATACTAGAGGCATTCGTACTCAGAAATCTAAATAGAGGTTGGTATTACCGCTCGTCTCGCAATTTGACCGCAACTTCCACTGGGCTCCCTGTGAAGTTGAATTCTTCTCTGAGGCGTCGTTCTATAAATCTCCTATAGCTAGTCTCGACGAACTCAGTCGCAAAGATGACAAATTTAGGGGGCTGAGTTTGTACCTGTGTCGCAAACTTAATTTTCGGTTGCTTGCCACCTCGAACTGGCGGTGGAGTTGCCGCAACAAGCGCTCCAAGGAAAGAGTTGAGTTTTGAAGTAGCCACACGCTTCTCCCAACTCGCCAACGCAGTGCGTAAGGCTGGCGCGAGTCGATCGCGATGCCAACCGGTCAGCGCAGAAACATTTACCCTTTGGACCCAGGGATATCGCTCGAGTTGTCGATCTAATTCTCTGTTAAGTTCATTTTGTCGATCTTCATCGACTAAATCCCACTTATTCATAACTAAGACGATTGCTCGACCAGCTTCTTCTGCCATAGTGACAATCCGAGTATCTTGTTCTGTTATCGGAGTGGTCGCATCAAAAACTATTACCGCTACTTCAGCACGATTGAGTGCATTCGCAGTTCGCAAACTTGCATAGTAATCAGTCCCGGAATCTTGATGTGCCCGTTTACGAATCCCGGCAGTATCAATAAATCTCCAGACTTGCCCACCAAAATCTATCAACTCATCAACCGGATCACGAGTCGTGCCCTCTGCATCATCTACCAAGACACGGGATTCACCGGCCAACGTGTTTAGCAAACTTGATTTCCCAACATTTGGTCGACCAACTAAAGCAACACGTCGATAACCATCATCAATGAGTTCGCTACCAACTTCAGGCATACCTGCAAGAACGCTATCGAGAAGATCGCCAGAACCACGTCCATGAAGTGCTGAAACGAAATGTGGCTCACCTAATCCTAAGTTCCATAACGAATGAGCGTCAGCTTCTTCATTCTCTGAATCAACCTTATTTGCAACAAGAAGAACAGGCTTACCCGAGCGTCTTAATATCTCAATCAAGGAGTCATCTTCGTCGAGCGCACCAACTTGAGCATCAACAACAAAAAGAACAAGATCGGATTCCGCGATTGCAATCTCCGATCCCGCTGAGATCTTTTCGGATATTCCCTCTGGTTTTACTTCCCATCCACCTGTGTCAATTAGTAAGAATCTGCGACCATTCCATTCAGCCTCGTATTTCACACGGTCACGAGTTACACCAGGTGTATCTTCCACAATAGCCTCACGCCGTCCAATGATGCGATTGACAAGTGTGGACTTGCCTACGTTAGGCCTTCCGATAATGGCAACTTTAGGAAGGCCAAGGAGATTGCGTTCTTTCAACCAATTCCAAACTACTTCCACAACTTCATCCAACGAGAGATTTGTGGAATCGATTTCTAGCGCATCTTCAGCGGGGCGAAGCGGTGAGATCTTGCGCGTGGAATCAATAGCATCACGCTTAGAAAGTGACGCCTCTACGCTATGAGTACTTGCGGTTTCTGTAAGTTCGCTTTCACGACGGCTTGTCCGTGCATCCAAATCTGCAAATAAAAAAATTTTCAAATCCGCATCAGGTGCAACGACTGTGCCTATATCTCTGCCTTCAACAACAATGCCATGTGGAGCTGATGCAATAATATTTCTTTGCATTTGCAACATATATTCGCGTACCTCGCCCATTTGAGCGAATTCTGAAACTTTATCCGTAATGCGAAGAGTGCGGATGGCTTCTGTTACATCTTCACTTCCTACAAAAACTTTAGGATCATCCGCGTTGTCGTTAATGCGAATTCCAATTTCAATCGCTTTGTCGACAAGTAGAGAAGGATTTTCGATATTTTCTTGGAGTGCGAGCCAAGTAATCGCGCGGTACAAAGCGCCGGTATCTAAATAATTCCAATGAGCACGGCGTGCAATCCGTTTAGCAGTAGTTGATTTACCAGAACCGCTCGGTCCATCTATTGCTAAAACAGTGTTGTCGAAATGAGAATTCATCGCGTGAACGCCTCATGCACGCGCCATCCATTTTTTTGAAGCTGTGCATGCAACACTTCGGCATCCTCTCGAGAGAGCGCAAGTGTAATCAAACCAGTTTCTTGACCAGGCGAATGCTCAATATTCAAGTCTTCGATGTTGACGTTTGCCCTTGCGCATTCATCAACAATTTTGGCTAACTGTCCAGGTTTATCATCTATGACAATAGGAAGATAGGAATAATCTCGTTGTTTTCCACCATGTTTACCAGGTATGTAACTTCTACCAAGATTACCTTTTCTTAAAAATTCGCCAACAGCATCTTTATCGCCGTGATCAATATTGCTAATCAATTTCGACAATTCATTTTCAATATCTTTCAATAATGGCAATAACTCTGCGCGATTTGAGATCAACAACTCACGCCACAATTCCGGCGAACTCTCCCCAAGCCTTGAAACATCGCGCAAACCTTGGCCAGAAAGATCTATATCCTTTTGATCTTTCCCAACTAGTGCAGATGCCGTGAGTGAACTCAGCACCTGAGGTAGGTGGCTCACTAAAGCAATCGCTCGATCATGTTCACCTGCTGTCCGTGTGAGAACAGTGGCTCCCATCTGCGAAATTATCGTTTTGGCCACTTGAATTACTTCTGGCGAAGTAGTCTCGCCTGGAGTGAGAATCCAGGTTCGACCCTCGAAAAGATCAGCTCGAGCTGCTGTAGCACCAGAAATCTCACGTCCGGCCATTGGATGGGTAGCGCAAAACTTCTCTCGAAGACCCGAAATTTTATCTACCTCACGTAAAAGTTCAGACTTTAATCCCGATATTTCTATGAACTTAGATTGAGGGTTCGCCTCATAGGCAGATTTTAAGGCAGCGAAAACCTCTACGGCGGGAGTTGCAATTACGACAAGATCACTCTCCCCTTCAAAACGACTACCTACCAAATCCTGTGCAATATCTTTTTGGGCTGGTTCGATATCTTCAAAATTGATCAAGTGCCCATGTCCGCGCAGAGATAGACCCATGGATGTCCCGATAAGGCCAGATCCAACAATGGTTATTTTCATTCTCGTCAACGCTATTGAGCAATATCTTTGCGAAGAATTGAGGCACCGCGCAGGTAGATATGTTTAATCTCTGCATGAGTTCGATGTGAATAGCAATTAACCATAACCCGAACAACCTTGGGCAGGGCCCCTAGAACATCGATCTCCTGAAAACACATCAAGGGGATCTCCCCTAATGGCAATGTACGGGCAGCTGCTGCAGGAAAATCTGAATGGATATCAGGGGTCACGGTAAAGAGAATCGAGATTAAATTTTCCGTGGAAATTTCATTGTCGAGAAATATTCGTTCCAGTAATTCAACGACAGCAGCGCGCATCTCCTCTGCGGTGTCTTCACCCAGTTGAGTAGCTCCACGAATTGCTCGAACCTTCATACGTAAATTCTACCTTCCTCGAAAAAACCACAATGAAAATAAAGCCTTAAACACATATTTCGATTTCTCGACTTACCAACATTTGCAAATGTCGATATTTCGTTTGTCGACAAACAACGCCTATCCAAGAAAGTCGATTTACAGTTTTCTCGATGAGGAAATGAGCGTGCTTTTGTCGATAAATTATTAAAAAACTCTTGCCAAGATTGTCGATAAATAGTTTTACGGTTTTCATCGAATACCGTTTATCGCTTTATTTTTAAAATGTTAAATAGATTTTCTAACTCTGAATGACTCAGGTGGCGAAAACGCCCCTCCTTGAGCTCCCCCAACTGCAATGGACCAAACTCAGTACGGATGAGGCGGACGACCGGCATCCCTAACGCTTCAAACATTCGCCTCACTATGTGATAGCGCCCTTCATGGATTGAGATCTCAAGCCAGGCTGCTTGCTGTGTTTGACGAAGCAATTTCACTTCGAGAGCCCTGGCTAGCCCGTCTTCTAAATCAACTCCTTTTTTTAACAGAGATAAATGTTCAGATTTCACTTCACCTTCGACTTCGACCAAATATTTCTTATTGAGACCATATGAAGGGTGGGTGGCACGGTGAGTCACATCGCCATCATTTGTTAGCAGAATTAAGCCTTCGGATTCTTTATCGAGGCGACCTACATGGAAAAGTCGCTCACTCCGGTCAGCAAAAAAATCACCTAAACATGGGCGTCCCTCAGGGTCGTTCATAGTAGACAAAACACCTATTGGTTTATGGAAAAGGAGATAAGTTTTAGACTTTTTTAAGTTTATTGTTTCACCATCAACGGCAACTACATCATTTTCTGGGTCTATTTTGCTTCCAAGAACCTTGACTTGGGAACCATTGACGCTGACTCGACCTTCAAGAATGAGATCTTCGCAGGCTCGGCGACTGGCCACGCCAGCTTCAGCGAGAAATTTATGGAGCCTGATCTGCTCTGACATATCTACCTTCTTCCGGAATCGTCGCGATTCATGAGCAAGGTGAAGCCTACTGTGACAAGGAGGAACTCTCAACTAAGCGTTCAGAGTTAATGCGATAACTCTTCAGTCAGTAAGAGTGGCTAGAACTTCATCAAGCCCATCAGCATCTGGCAAGAATGGGGCCAACGCCGGAAGGTCTTCCACGGAATTAATTCCAAGCTTCTCAAGGAAAAGCGTGGTTGTCTTGTAAAGGATCGCACCAGTTTCATGTTCGATTCCAGATTCTTCAACAAGCCCACGAGTGATGAGCGTTTTCATAACAGCCTCCACATTGACGCCGCGAATTGCGCCGACGCGAGCTCGACTGACCGGTTGTCGATAGGCAATAACTGAGAGCGTCTCCAGCGCCGCCTGAGTGAGGCGTGACTGTTGGCCATCGAGGACAAACTTTTCAACAACAGCGTTCTGATCTGGATGGCTGTAATAACGCCAACCTCCAGCGACCTGTCTCAGTTGAAATCCTCTCCCCTCTTCCTCGTAAGATCGAGCCATTTCATGGAGTTCGACCACTACTTCCTCGGTAGGAATCTCGGTGATTTGCGCAAGAACAACCTCAGATATTGGCTCATCTACCACCATGAGAATCGCCTCAATTGACTTCTTAAGTTCAGGTCTAGACATTTATTCCTCTTCTGTCGCAGATTCATCTAATTCTTGAGGGACATCGAATTCATCACTGACGCTTATTTCGCCTTCAGCGCTTCCTGTCCAGGTTATTTGCAACTCGCCCAGCGCTACAACTTGCTCAAAACGAACCGCGCCCTGACGATAAAGTTCCAAAAGCGCGAGAAAACGTGCGACCACCACAAGCTTGCTATCAGCATCTGCTATGAGCATTCTGAAGCTCGCTCGGCCACTGCGGCGAAGATGATCAACGATGTGGGCAGATTGCTCACCGACGCTAACCAAAGCTGAATGGATGTGTTCAACAGAGAGAGTTAGAGGGGTCTTTGGTGTGAGGGCCCTCTGGGCAATAGCAGCGAATCGGGCAGGCGTTACGCCCAAAAGCACCTCGGGCAATAACCCGGCAAATTGCGGATCGAGCGCAACTGTTCGAGGGAAAGTTAACTCCTCACGTATAAACCGATCGTGGAAGATTGTGGCTATCTCCTTGAATGCTCGATATTGCAACAGTCGAGCAAAGAGAAGATCTCGTGCCTCAAGAAGGGCCAGGTCGGATTCATCCTCAACCTCGCCACTAGGCAATAAACGGGCTGCTTTGAGGTCTAGAAGGGTTGCTGCGACGACGAGGAACTCGGTTATTTCATCGAGATTTAAGGCATTATCAGAGGCTTCTAAAGCCTTGATATAGCTTATAAATTCGTCTGTCACGACCCCTAAAGCCACCTCGGTGACATCCATCTTGTGTTTGGAGATGAGCTGGAGTAGCAGGTCGAAAGGGCCTTCAAAATTGTCAAGATGGACCGAAAATGCCGAGGCAGAACTCGTCTCAGTCTCTTGGCTAGCAAGAACGAGGTCGTCACCTGTATCGGCTTGATTCACTGGCGCAACATACCGCGGGCTCGCTTGCATCAGCGTTCGCACCGCCGTAATGTCCGCGCCATGTCAAATGTGTCTTCGCAGATTTCTCGTTTCGACGCTAAATCGACAAATAGCCCCTTTCCTTCCTACAAAGACGAGGATGTCACAACTACGTCGGCTGTACTTGGAAAGAAACTGATCCAACTGCCAGAACCGGCGGTTCTCACAGAGCATGGTGGAGCAAAGATCATCTCTGTCGTTAATCAAAAGGGAGGCGTCGGAAAAACAACGTCAACAATTAATCTTGGTGCGGCTCTAGCCGAACTTGGTCGTCGCGTACTTCTCGTTGACTTTGATCCACAACACTCTCTCTCCGTTGGTCTTGGAGTTAACACACGCCATCTAGATGGCTCGATCTATAACTTAATGATGGATGAGTCAACAAATATTGAGAATTATCTATTAAAAACTTCCGTTCCAGGAATGGACATGATTCCATCGCATGAAAATCTAGCCGCGTCTGAAGGCGGATTGATGAATGTGATTGCGCGTGAAAAGGTTCTTAAGCGCGTGCTTGCCCCAGTAGTAGATGATTACGATGTCATTCTCATTGACTGCCAACCTTCACTTGGCCTTCTAACGGTCAATGCCCTTACCGCGTCGCATGGCGTGATCGTTCCTTTAGAGTGTGAATATTTTGCACTACGAGGAGTTGCGCTATTGGCCGACATCATCAGCAAGGTACAGCAGAATACAAATCCTGAAATTCGCTTAACCGGCATTCTTGCGACCATGTTTGATAAAAAAACAGTTCACTCTAAAGAAGTGCTTGAAAGAATTGTTGAGGCTTATCCGACACAAGTTTTCGACACCATTATTTCTCGTACAGTCCGATTCCCAGAAACAACGGTAGCTGGCGAACCAATAACCACTTACGCAAGTTCGTCGGCGGGAGCATCAAGTTATCGCCGCCTAGCACGTGAATTAATTTCTATCGGAGGTTGCAAATGAGTCGCAGAGTAAGTCTTCCTGGTGCAGATGAGCTTTTTCGCACCACAACCACATTGGCTGCGGTTCCAAATCAAAGTGCAGCACCAGCGCCAGTCGATGATGTTGCAGTCAACACTCCTCTAACCCCTGCTACAAAGAAAGCCGTTCGGCAAACAGCACGTCGGCGCGTCAATTCTTTCGATCGCTCAACTTCAGGTCGCGAAAGACATGATGAAAAAATCACTGTATATCTATCACCTGAAGAACTCTACGATTTAGATCAGGCTCGTCTAGCGCTCCGTGGAGATCATGGGTTAGCAGTGGATCGAGGACGTATTGTTCGCGAGTCGCTCGCAATTATCATCGCAGACTTGGAAACTAAAGGTGAATCAAGCATCTTGGTGCGCAGATTGCGCAATCGCTAACTCTTACATGCGGGCGCGAGGATGCGCAGTAGCGTAGCTTTCTCGCAATTTATCGATGGTGACTAAGGTATAAATCTGAGTTGTCGTCACAGAAGCATGCCCTAAAAGTTCTTGAACCACTCTGATATCAGCTCCACCATCCAATAAATGTGTTGCAAAACTATGGCGAAGAGAATGCGGCGTCACTTCGCTTTGTATTCCTGCTTTCTTACTTGCAGATTGGATAATTTTCCACATACTTTGACGCGTTAATCGTTTGCCATGTGCATTTAAGAAGAGCGCTCCTTCACTGCGATCACTTGCAAGCATCGGTCTTATACGAATTAGATAGTCATCTAGGCTCTCTTGGGCATACCTGCCTACTGGTACTAACCGATACTTGTTTCCCTTTCCAAACAAGCGGATAGATGTAATTTCTTCACCATCGAGTTTGGAGACATCAGCGAGATTCAATCCAGAAATTTCACTCACGCGCCCACCTGTGGCGTAAAGTAATTCGATAATCGCTCTATCTCGCAATGAAATTGGTTCAGTTTCACTCCAAGAATGATCTATAAGCGCAGATATTTCTTCAACCGTTAACGCCTTAGGTAACCTTTTTGGAATTTTTGGAGGATGAAACTCTTTTATTGGATTAATCGTTTTCGACTCTTTAGAACAAAATTCAACAAAATTACGGATTGCCACAACGGATCGAGCAATGGAACTTTCTGAAATATTGTTGCGTCGTAACGATGCGACGTGGCTTTCTAGGGTTGAAATTGAAATATCTGAGTGAGATTTAACTTCTTCTAGAAATCGAGAAAGATCTCTCTTATAAGCTGCAATTGTATTTTTGCTCAATCCTCGTTCGACTCCCAGATGAGTCAAATAACTCTCCACATCAGTTTGTAGTGAAGACATTTCCTGGTAACTCTATTTACTGGAAAGAGCGGCTGCTATAAGACCAACAAAAAGTGGATGTGGCCTTGTTGGCCTTGACAGAAATTCTGGATGGGCCTGTGTTCCAACATAATATGGATGCACATCTGTTGGAAGTTCAACAAATTCAACCAGATGCGCATCGGGCGAAAGACCTGAAAAGCGCAAGCCCGCAGCAGCAATACGATCGCGATAAACATTATTCACTTCATATCGGTGGCGATGGCGTTCAGTAATTTCGTGTGAGTTGTAGACAGAAGCAACAAGAGAGTTCTTTTCAAGAACCGCTGTATAGAGACCTAAACGCATCGTTCCACCCAGATCGCCAAGGCCAGCAACGATATCTTCCTGGCTCGCCATGGTTGAGATGACTGGATCTTTAGTTGAGGGATCAAATTCAGCTGAATTAGCATCAGGTAATCCCGCAAGATTCCTAGCTACCTCGATCACCATGCATTGAAGCCCGAGACAGAGACCGAGTGTTGGAATCTTCTTCTCGCGAGCATACTTTAAGGCGCCTAACTTTCCTTCAATACCTCGTACTCCAAATCCACCAGGAACGCAGATTGCATCTACATCTGCAAGATTCTTATGGGCTCCCTCGATAGTTTCGCAATCATCCGATGGAATCCATTTAATTTTTACACGTGCATTATTTGCAAATCCGCCTGCGCGTAGCGCTTCAGTGACAGAAAGATAAGCGTCTGGAAGATCGACATATTTTCCAACAAGCCCAACTGTTATTTCATGGGCAGGATGATGCACAACCTTCAGAAGTGAATCCCACTCCCCCCATTCGACATCTTTAAATGACAATCCAAGTCGGCGCAAAATATAAGAATCCAGGCCTTCTGCATGGAGAACTTTAGGAATGTCATAAATCGACGGGGCATCAACGGCTGCTACGACTGCCTCGAGATCCACATCGCACATCGAAGATATCTTCCGCTTTACGCCTTCGGGTATTGGCCGATCTGATCGAAGAACTACTCCGTCGGGAGCTATACCAATTGAACGTAGCGCAGCCACCGAATGCTGAGTTGGCTTTGTCTTTAATTCTCCGGATGGACCTATATATGGGACCAGAGAAACATGTAGATAGAAAACATTATCTCGACCAACATCTTGGCGAATCTGACGGGCCGCCTCTAAAAATGGCAATGATTCAATATCTCCAACTGTTCCACCGATTTCCGTGATGATGAGATCCACATCAGGACCGGCTTCAGAACGCATACCTTCTTTGATTTCATTTGTAATATGCGGGATAACTTGAACTGTATCTCCGAGATATTCACCGCGCCGTTCTTTACTAATGACATTCAGATAAACCTTGCCCGTTGTTAAGTTAGCTGAGCCATGGAGATTGATATCAAGAAATCTTTCATAATGTCCGATATCTAGATCTGTTTCAGCTCCATCATCTGTAACGAATACTTCACCATGTTGGAAGGGATTCATGGTGCCAGGATCTACATTGATGTATGGATCCAACTTCTGCATAGTGACTCGAATTCCACGAGCTCGAAGTAATCTTCCCAAGCTTGAAGCGGTGAGCCCCTTACCTAAACTGGAGGCAACACCACCGGTGACAAAAAGATGCTTAGTTATATGACCGGAATTTTTCTCAGATTTTCCACCATGATTGTTGCTCATGGGGGTCTAACTTATCACGGTTTCACGCACGGTCTCTAAGAGCTCCGCAGCGTGTTCGAGCGCAATGGATGAATCTTCTTGACCCGCGAGCATCCGTGCAATTTCTTTAAGACGTGATTCTTCACCCAAAACAGAGACGCTGCTTTCAGTAATTGCCCCAGATTGATCCTTATGGACAAGAAGGTGTCTATCCGCCCATACAGCAACTTGTGGAAGATGAGTCACAACTATAACTTGCGCATGTTTGGCAAGCATTGCCAGCCTCTTTCCTACGTCTACTGCCGCTTTTCCCCCTACACCTGCATCTACTTCATCAAATATATAGGTGCCTACCGGTGATTTAGATGCGATTACGACTTCTAAAGCCAACATGAGTCTTGACACTTCTCCACCAGATGCAATCTTCGCTAAAGGAAGGGTTGATGCACCACTGTGCGGAGAAAATTTGAATTCAATATCATCAACACCGTGACTGGTGTAGGAAGTGAAAGTTGAATTATCCTGCGTTTCAACGCTAATTGTTACAACTGCGTTTGGCATGGAGAGAGCCGCTAACTCTTTCGTTACTCTGTTTCCTAAATCTTCAGCCGCTTGTTTTCGGGAGCGGGATAGTTGTTCGGCGGCAAGCTTTAATTCATTAAAGAGCCTTGAAAGCTCTGTGCGCAGTTGCTGGATTCGCCCTTCGCCACCAGACAAGTCCATGATGCGATTTTCGGCCTCTTTGAAATCTACAATAAGTTGCTCATAGGCGATTTCTCTTTCGCTGCCAACCCCAAATCTCTTAATCAATCTATTGATCTCGCTTTTGCGATTTTGCAAGTAATCGAAACGTTGAGGATCAGCTTCGAGCCGCGCGAGATAACTGACTAGTTCACTCGCAACATCCTCTACCGTAAATATTAGATCAGCAAATTTATCGATATGCGCATCAAGCTCAGAATCTTTACCGTGAAGGCTCTCTAAAGCCTTCTTCGAAGCTTTCAAATTATTCAAAGTTCCACTTTCGTCATTTTCCAAAAGATTAAGCGCATGAGTGAGTTGAGTGTGGATGGCTTCAACGCTGCCAAGACGGTTGAGCTCATTTTCAATTTCACCCAACTCGCCAGAACGTGGCATTATTTTTGAGAATTCCCCAGTAAATTCGCGTAACTGCAAAATCTGTTTTTCGGCAGTCAGAATCTCTTTCTCTAGAATTTCGATGCGGCGCTCTAATTCCTGGTAGGCAACCAAGGCACCTTCATATTGCAAACGAATTGAGAGATTATCAGCGAAGGAGTCCAAGATTTCTCTCTGCGTACTTGATTTATTGAGACGTAACGAGCTGCTCTGTCCATGAATTTCAAGAAGATAACTAGACATCTCACTCACTTTACCTGCCGTCGAAAGAGCCCCTCCGACCGTAATGCGCGACTTACCTTCTGCAGTAAGTGAGCGTGAAATGATGAGTTGCCCATCATCAACAACTGCTCCTAAATCTTCAAGACGTGCACTCAAATTGTCTGGGATGGAAAATTCGGCAGAGACTACGCTGCGCTCAGCGTTTGCACGAACAAAATCACCATCACTCTTTCCTCCTGTGACCAGACCAAGCGCGGTAAGTACCATCGTCTTACCTGCTCCAGTCTCACCCGTGATAACGGTCAGACCTGGTCCAAATTCAATTTGTGCGCTTTCAATAACTCCAAGACTTCGAATCGAAATAGCGTCAAGAGTCGAGCGAGATAACTTTTTAGTGGCCACGCCAGCCTTCAATAGGAAGCTTGAACTTTGCTACGAGTCGATCGGTGAAAACTGCACTCTCCATATGTGAAAGGAGAATTTCTTTCGAGTCTCGGAACATACGAATGCGGTCTCCTAATTCGAGGTTAAATTGCCTGAGACCATCAGCCGATAAAAGCGCTCCATCAGATTCCACTTCGATCGTAATTTCAGATTGATCAGAGACCACCATCGGCTTGGAAAAAAGTGCGTGGGCAGCTATTGGCAGGAGTGAGAATGCCGGAACATCAGGCCACACGATTGGTCCACCTGCAGAGAATGCATATGCAGTGGAACCTGTTGGCGTCGCGCATATCACCCCATCGCATCCCCACCTCGAAAGAGGACGCTTATCGATTTGAACAAAGAGCTCAATCATTTCACCGGGATTACCTTCAACGACAACTTCATTAAGAGCCCACCCCTGGGCAACTGCTTTGCTATCTCGAATCACTTCATACCCGACAAGAAGTCGAGGTTCTACTCGAATAATCTTATTTTGGATAGCAGAAAGAATTTCAGAAGATGTTGGCTTTCCTAATTGAGCGAGGAACCCTACCGAACCCAAATTGATCCCCAGAATAGGAATGTCGCCGTCGCGACATATCTCTGCCGCACGCAAAATTGTTCCATCGCCACCTAGCACTATTGCGAGATCGACGTTTTCAAGGTTGAAATTTTCTGAACTATTTTGAACTTTTATGCCGGCGCTTTGAAGAACCTCGGTGAGTTCTTGGGAAAATGATTTGGCATCATCACGAGATGGATGTACTACTAAAAGTACGCTCTTTATCGGATTCGAACTCACGGGACTATTGTGGCCCAAGTGCAATTGCTTTATCGAGTTCGTCCTCAGAAAGTTCGTGAGTACCTCGCTTGAGCCACAAGAAATACTCCACGTTTCCAGATGGGCCTGGAAGAGATGAGGCCACCACTCCATAGCATCCGAGCCCCATGTCATAGGCCGAGTCAGCTACTTCTTTGACGGCAGCTTTGCGAAGGGCCGGATCGCGAACTACTCCCCCTGCACCCAATTTTTCTCGACCGACCTCAAATTGCGGCTTAACCATCACTAAAAAGTCTGCAGTTGTTTTCGATACGGAAACAAGGGCTGGAAGAACCAATGTGAGCGAGATAAATGAAAGGTCGGCAACGATAAGCTCGACTGGTTCGCCAATCTGCTCAAGAGTTAAATGTCGAACATTGGTGCGATCTAATACCGTCACTCTCGGATCATTGCGAATTTCCCAAGCGAGTTGACCGTAACCCACATCAACGGCGACAACATGTCCAACATCTCTCTTTAAAAGAACATCAGTAAATCCACCGGTAGATGCACCTGCATCAAGCGCGCGTTTTCCAGCAACCGATATTTCAGGAAATGAATCGAGAGCTCCTGCCAATTTGTGGCCACCTCTTGATACAAAATCATTACGCTCTCCTTGAAGTGCGATCGAAGTCTCTGCATCTACTTGTGTTGCAGGTTTAGAAGCGGGAATTCCCCCAACGAGAACTTGCCTGGATTCAATCAGATCTGCAGCTTGTTCCCGTGATCTAGCTAGACCGCGCCGAACAAGTTCAGCATCCAGCCGCGTTTTCATTTGTTAAAGACCTTCTACCGAAGTGAGAGCTTGTTCAAGAGCTTTATGTATCTCTTCATACTCTCCCACATGCGAAGTGAGAGGAGTCTGTTGAATATTTGCGATACGTTCTCTAATTTCTTCCATCGGATTTGCTGTTTCCATAGGAGCAATCTAGCGAGCCAGCGAATCATTGATGCTGATTTCATTGAAGAATCGAAAAATGTCCCTGAAAAACATCGATTTATAGCGTTAATCAAGCCTTTTTTATTGAGCTGGCCTCTATCTGCCACCGACTTGCAACACCATGTGCCCCATGCCAAAACCGGCGACGAATGGATCCTTCAATCGAAACAAGATCATCAATTTTGAGTGAGAGAGCTTTCTTTCGCAGGTTCGAACTCCAAACAATCACATCGATCGAATCTACCTCTCTTTTCTGTGTGCGAGATTTCTCGCGCTCGACGACAATTCGAAATTCACAAGCAATATCCCCTGAAGGCAAGACAATTTCAACACCTTCTCCGGTAAGACGACCACAGAGATAGACTTCGTTGTAATGGCGATCTGAGAGATTGATTTCTCTCTTTGCTTCTTTCATTACTACTTTCACTGCTTCTTTTTTAGAATCATTTCTCATATATCTCCCATCGAGACAATAGATTATGTATGTATGAGCGAATGAAGATTAGAAAGCAGTAATGACGCAGACGAAAATCAAGATCGTGGAATGTGCATGAGCAAGAGATGGGGAAATAAAAAAGGCCAGTGATTTCTCACTGGCCTTTATAAAATAAGTCCGGCGGCGATCTACTCTCCCACAAGGTCCCCCTTGCAGTACCATCGACGCTGAGAGGCTTAGCTTCCGGGTTCGGAATGGGACCGGGCGTTTCCCTCTCGCTATGGCCGCCGAAACACTTTCGAGTGGTTCGGGACTTACACGTTGAGATGTACTCATATGTAATTTTTCCCGACCATACCTCGGGAACCACACAGTGAACGCGAACAAATTTAAAAGTTGTAGTTAAATCCTCGGCCTATTAGTACCGGTCAGCTCCACACCTTGCGGTGCTTCCACTTCCGGCCTATCAACCCAGTGGTCTTCTGGGGGCCTTACCTGATAAATCAGTGAGAAACCTAATCTTGAAGCGAGCTTCCCGCTTAGATGCTTTCAGCGGTTA
>CAYRJB010000013.1:0-21592 GCA_964424485.1 uncultured Actinomycetes bacterium | reverse complement strand
CCTTCAGGGATATTTTCAACAATAGCCAAAATTGCTTCTTGTTCAGACCAGCGATCCAAGGGAATCTCGATATCGAGAAGTGAATCCCAAATTGATAGCCACTCTTCGCTCTGTTCACCGCCGATGAAAGGGAGAGCGCTCAGTTTTGTCTGGGCATCACGACGCTTATCAACGGTATCTAGTCGGGGATCAATGACTGTTATGTTTTCGCACTCTGAAATATAGGCATTGATACTTCTTGACAGTGTTGTACGACCAATAACAAATAATTGATCAGCCTTGAGGGCTTTTCGGATTTCCGGATCAGCAAGAAAAAGAGATGCATGCGGCACTGCATCAAATGTTGTCAGCGGATCTTCGGCAATAACTGGTAATTCACAATCCGCTAGAAAGTCTTCAATTTCACCATCGCTAAACCCGCCTTTATCGTGGCCAATGATGATGGCAGAACGTGGTTGTGCTTCCACATCTCTAAGTTCAAAATCTTCATGGAAATATGGTTCAACCTTTATTCCCGTAAGCCACTCTTCTTTTACAGCCGAGATAAGGGGTTCATCAAATTGAACATTGAGATGGATGGGCCCTCCGTCAAGGAGTGATGAAATATTGATAGGTGAACTTATGTCGTGACACTTCACAGGTGAAAGCAAGTTATTTTGCAAGGTGGTTTGATTGGCTCCAGTTTCGCGCAACCTTGTCGGCCGATCAGCAGTAATAAAAATTACTTTAGTGCGAGAGTGATAAGACTCGAGAGCTGCTGGATGATAATTCGCAGCCGCCGTGCCACTTGTACAAACAACCGCAACATAATTTTCTGTAGCTTTGGATATTCCCAATGCATAAAACGCTGCGCCACGTTCATCAATCCGAACGTGTAAATCAATCAACCCTCTTTCGGCTGCCTCATGCAGCGCCAGAGAAAATGGAGCATTTCGAGAACCAGGTGAGAGCACAAAATGTGTTACTCCAAGTTCGAGCAGGTTGCGGAGAATTGAATGGGCAAGTTTTGTAGCGCTCACGACACTCCCCCAATCTCAGATAACCGATTCTGCCACCATTCGTAACGTTCTTCACTAGCGCGATATTTTTCAAGTGAAGCCTTATCGGGTATCACGCGATTGACAGGTATAAAACCATTTTGAGCCACGAGAGCCGGCGAACAAATATCTGTTTCAAGAAGGGAAACAGTTCCCAGTCCACAAGCAAAGGGAAGCTCTTCAAAAGAAGCAGCAAGAGCTGCAGAATGGCTAATGCCAATTCCTGTCTCTAACGCGCTGGATACAACGACAGGTAGGCCAATACGCTCTGCGACTCGGTGAGCAGCTTCAAAACCTCCGATTGGTTGCCACTTGATAATTGCAACATCAGCAACTTCCCGTAGAAGTTCCATTTCACCATGCAAGTCTTTTCGAATTGATTCATCAACGGCAATCTTAATATTGACTGCGGCTTTCAGTTGAGCCAGCTCTTTTACCGTAGCCACCGGTTGTTCAATATATTCAAAGACAGAACCAAATTTTTGAATGTATTGAGAGAGAAAAGTTATAGCTTCGTCAAGAGTCCATGAACCATTGACGTCTAATCTTATCTTTGCAGTTGGTAGAAAATCGAGAGTTGCTGCGACTAATTTACTTCCAATAACATAATCGGAAACTTTAATTTTTACTGTAGATGTTCCATCAAATGAAGAGAGAATTTCACTTACGCGATCTGGTGTGACATTGGGTAGCGTCGCATTCACTTCAATCTTATTGCGATAGAGCTTGGGCCAAGGTTTTTCTGCAGCTTCAAGTGAAGCTTGTAGCCAAGTTCGAGCCTCTTCAGCACTGTATTCGAGAAATGGAGAGAACTCGCTCCAACCTTGAGAACCTTGAAAAATGACTGATTCTCGATGGTTAATCCCACGGAAATTCGTCTTCGTGGGGATTGAGACGAGAAAAAAATTCATGTCAACTAATTAAGGTCGCTTAGGGAATTTTCCAAAGTTAGGTTCACGCTTTTCTTTGTATGCGTTACGACCTTCTTGTCCTTCTTCAGTTAAATAAAAGAGAAGAGTTGCATCACCTGCCAGTTGCTGTACACCTGCCAGACCATCATCTGCAGCATTAAGTCCAGCCTTAAGAAGACGAAGTGCCATTGGAGAGTGGCGCAACATCTCACGACACCAAGAAACTGTTTCCGCTTCGAGTTCGGTGACAGGGACAACGGTATTAACTAACCCCATATCAAGGGCTTCTTGTGCATCGTATTGACGAGCCATGAACCAGATTTCTCGCGCCTTCTTTTGCCCAACATGCGCAGCGAGTAACCCGGCGCCATATCCACCATCAAAGGATCCAACCATCGGACCTGTCTGCCCAAATTTTGAATTGTCGGCAGCAATTGTTAAATCGCAAACAACGTGAAGCACATGTCCGCCTCCGATTGCCCATCCTGCGACCATTGCTACAACGGGTTTTGGAGTACGGCGAATTTGAACTTGAAGATCCAAAACGTTGAGACGTCCTATACCTTTCTTGCCAAGTGCGTCGTCTCCAATATATCCATCATCTCCTCGAACATTGATATCGCCACCCGAACAAAATGCTTCTGTGCCAGCTCCAGTAAAAATAATGACGCCGACGGAATCATCATCGCGAGCAAAATCGAATGCAGTGCGAAGTTCAGCAAGTGTTTGAGGCCTAAACGCATTGCGAACTTCAGGGCGATTGATTGTTATCTTCGCCATTCCTTCAGCTGTTTGATACACAATGTCTTTAAAGTTCTCGCCACCAGCGCCTACTTGCCAGGCTGGAATTGTGCGCGAACCGAAATCACGTTTGATGGGCTTGCTCATACCTCAATATTAGAGGTGTTTCGACGCTCCATTTAATCGCTAGCCTAAGCATGTGTGGAGCGATACATCTCAGCGTGAAGTCCTTCAGGTTTCAGAGGATTGGTCGATAAATGACATTATGGATGCTCTCCTATCTGCTCTCCGCGGAGAAGGGCCTGCACTTGCATTTGGCGATGTGACACATACTCACGTTCCTGAAAAATGCGCTGTCATAATTCCTACAAGTGGCAGTACGGGAATTCCCAAAGAGGTTGCTCTCTCTGCTTCCGCGCTTGTTTCTTCCGCTCGGGCATCCAATAAATTCTTGGGAGCGACTGTCGGTGAGCGATGGTCACTTCTATTGCCACTAACTCATATCGCGGGAGTTAATGTTCTTGTGCGCGCGCTCGAACTTGGAACTATTCCACAAAATATTGATAGCGACGTTGAGTTCACAGCAATCGTTCCCACGCAGTTGCACAGAGCACTTACCAAAGATGCCAAACTTCTAGATCATCTCAAGAAATGCAAAGCTGTTCTAGTTGGTGGAGCAGCTACCGATCCATCTCTTCTGTTGGCTGCTGAGTCTGCGGGAATTAAGGTAGTCACCACCTACGGAATGTCTGAGATGTCCGGAGGCTGTGTCTACAACAATCAACCACTTGAGGGCGTTGAATTCAGAATTAATTCAGATCAACAAATTGAGTTAAAGGGCCCGTCGATGGCCTTGGGATATCTTTCTCGCGAATCCTTCGGAGATTGGTTTGTAACTAATGATCTCGGTGAAATTCGAGATGGGAAACTTTTTGTACTTGGAAGGTCAGATGATCTAATAAATACGGGTGGGGAGAAAGTCAGCCTTTCTGCAATCGACAATCTTCTTCATGAAAAATTCCCAAGGCTTCGATTCGCGTCATTTTCCATACCAGACGCTGAATGGGGTGAAAAATTACTTCTTGCGTGTGATGGATCCATGGAGGGATCAATTATCCGAGAAGCGCTGAAGGCTCAGTTCGGTGCGCACGCAGTCCCGAAAGAAATATATTTTGGCGAGGAGATTCCTCTTATCGGTATCGGAAAACCTGACCGCAAAGCACTATCGACGAAATTTGAAAGGTTGGATTCGTGAGCAGTAAATGGATTCAAGGAGCAAGACCACGCACGCTTCCTGCAGCAATAGCTCCTGTAATAGTTGCAACTGCACTCGCGTACCGGCTTTATTCAGTCAACTGGATTAACGCATTGCTTGCTTTATTGGTAGGGCTCGCCATGCAAATAGGAGTCAACTTTTCCAATGACTATAGCGATGGAATAAAGGGAACAGATTCCAATCGAGTGGGTCCGATGCGACTAGTTGGAAGTGGTGCCGCTACACCTCAGCAGGTGAAACGAGCTGCGATTATTACGTACTTAAGCGGAGCAATTTTTGGCTTGATTCTTGCGCTACGAACATCGATATTTCTTACATTGATTGGTGCAGTTTCAATTGCTGCAGCCTGGACGTATACCGGTTCATCAAAACCATATGGATATCGCGGTTTTGGCGAAGTTTCAGTCTTCGTTTTCTTTGGAGTAGTCGCTACAAATGGAACATTTTTCGCAGTGTCAGGCCATAACTCTGGATGGGCACTATTGGCATCCATAACGATGGGATCGCTGTCATGCGCCATCCTCGCTGTAAATAATCTTCGCGATCTCCCCAAGGATTTACTTGCTGGAAAGAGAACACTTGCAGTCCTGTTGGGTGATCTCAAAGCACGTTTTCTACTCAATGGATTTCTTGCATTGGCTCATTTCACCTGCATCATATTTACTGCTCTAACACCATGGGCGTTAATCACTCTCCTGCTTGTTCCACAGACTAGATCAATAACGAAAAGGGTCAATAGAGGTGCACATGGAGTGGAATTAATTCCACTCTTAGGCGCAACAGGCAAACTTCAAATGCTTTTATCCACAGCGCTTTCGATAGCTTTACTTATTTAAGGAATATTATCTCGCCATGACAAGATCTCTCCCCATACTTCTCTCACTAGCAATAATGCTTTATGCACTATTCGACATCATCAAACGCCCAGCAGAGGAAGTCCGCAGACTCCCCAAATGGGCTTGGATCATTCTGCTCTTTCTCTTCGAGCCAATTGTTGGAATCCTTTATCTATTATTAGGAAGACCACGCAAAGGCGGCGGAAATGGCTGGCGTCGCGGAAAACCACGCATTATCCCTCCAGATGACGATCCGGATTTCTTAAAGAAACTCTGACTTTTTAATCTTTAATTAAAGACCGGAATATGTGTGGCGACCAGTGCCCCATACATTCACATAAACATAATTAAATAAAAAGGTAGATCCAGCAAAGAGACATAGCCAAGCTGCGCGACGACCACGCCAACCAACTGTCACGCGGGCATGTAGATATGCGGCATAAGCAACCCATGTAATAAATGCCCATGTCTCTTTTGGATCCCATCCCCAATAGCGGCCCCATGCTGATTCGGCCCAGATTGCGCCGGCAATAATTGCAAATGTCCACAAGGGAAAGACAAAGGCAATAAGTCGGTAAGACAATTGATCTAAGTATTCAAGTGAGGGCAACTTACTCAAGTAAAGATTGCGTTCACCCTTCTCTTCCACTCTCTCCAAAAACAAGTAAGTAGCGGCAATGACATTTGCTAACAAGAAAACGCCGCCACAGATAATCGCTGAAGATACGTGGATAATCAACCAAGTTGATTTCAAGGCAGGAACAAGCGGAGCGCTAGGACGATAAAGCAAAGTAATTGCAGTTCCCAAAGTCAAAAGGACTGCGATTGAAACCGGCAGCCCAAGCCAACGAAGTTTAAATTTAGAAAGTGCTACCAGGTAGGCAAGGCTAAATGCCATAGCTCCAGTGATGGAGAATTCATACATATTTCCCCAGGGAGCACGGTGGGCAGAAATTCCACGAAACAGCACACCTGCAATCAGAAATGCCTGACCCAAGATCATCATTGCCGTTCCGATTCGCCCAGATTTATCTGTTCGCGTGAAGTCAAATTTTGTCGATGACTCTGTGTTTTTTACGGAGAAGGCAACCTCAATTGCGTGAGCAAAAAACGCAATTGTGTATAAAAACATTGATGAATATATGGAGTAATTAGAAAGTAAGGCCCATTGACGTGAGGTCATGACTCCATCCATTTCTTAAGTTCTGATAATTCGTCTAGCAATCCCGGTGCTGCATTCTTCGCAAGCCCAGCTATTTCTACCTGATTTCCAACTTTGACCCAAATTCTTCGCTGGCGAGCAAATAGGGAGAGCAATAAACCAAGAAGTGCAAATATCGCTCCAAATAGCGCATAGGTCTTGCCTGGGTCATTCACTACTTGAAGATTGACCCATGAACGGTATCCATCAAATGTGATGGTTCCCTCACCGAAGTTCAGGGTTTGCCCCAGTTCCAACTGCTTGAGAGCAATGCGCGTCATCTTCTTCGTATCTAGTCGGTAAACCGATTGAGGAATACCAGAGTCCAATCCTAAATCTCCAGTGAAAACCGAGAGAAGGAGTCTTGGGTCTAAAACTTCGGGATACATCGAGAATGCTCCGCGAGTTGAATTACGAGAATATGTTGGAACAAAAGATCCAACCATTCCAATTTGAGGATTCATATCAGGCAATTTAATGGCACCCGTTGAGGTGAGATTTCCATCTTGAGGTAAGAAAATTACAGGACCTTGAAAGGTGATGGATCCAGATTTATCTCTTACTGTCACCACTGGCGAATATCCATTTGCTTGGAGATAAACTTTTGTTGAACCGTATGTCATTGGCGAATTTACTTTGATTATTCTATTTTTTTCAGGAGAGCCAATTTCTGGAGATGTACTGACATAGAGTGTGTAATCCTGTGGAGCATTTGTCGCAGGATCATATTTCGCAACAAATTTCGTGGCTGTGACAGTGAAGGGCTGGAGTGTTGACTCCTTCTGCAACTTACCGAAAGAGAGAGTGTCGTAACTAGTAGGAGTATTGACGAACCGTTCACCGACATTGAGAATGGCATCGCCCTTGTATCCATAGAGCGAACCGATAGCTACTGCCACCAAAATTAAAATTAGCGAGAGATGGAATAAGAGATTTCCACTTTCTCGTAGATAGCCTTTTTCGGCACTAATAGAATTCTCTTCAAGTCGAATACGGAAATGGCGCTTCTTGAGCCAAAAAGCTGCTCGTTCCAAATCTCCCCCGCTTAAAATCGCATGACCTTCCATACGTTCTAGATTGCGGGGCGTAAGTGGAGGTTGTTTTCTAATTGCCTTTGCATGCTCCATGGTGCGAGGGAGAACGCAACCAATTAAGGAAATGAAGAGGAGGATATAAATCGCGCTGAACCATGGCGATCCATATACATCAAACATTTTGATCGAATCTAGAAAGCGACCAAGTCCTGGATGAGCAATCAAATACTCATTTACCTTCATGGGGTTTTGAGTGCGTTGTGGGAATAATGAACCAGGAATGGCGGCAACACCTAGGAGTAATAAGAGAATCAAAGCGGTTCGCATGCTTGTGAGTTGGCGCCAGAGCCAACGCAACAGAGGAATTCCCGAAAGTTCTTCTTGGCTCATTAAATCACCGGAATGAATCCGCTAATAAGGGAACGTAGGGAATTTAAAACAGAATTCCAGGCGCCAGTAATTTGCAACAGACCAATCAGAATCAGAAGTGCTCCACCAATCTTGGTGAGATAATTTCCGTGTTTAGCCATGAAACGTCGAAGTTTTATCGATTGATCAAAGAAAATTCCAACGAAAATAAAAGGTGCACCTAAACCTATGCAATAGGCAGCTGAAAGAAGTGCTCCTCGGGTTGCACTTGAGCTTTCAAAGGATAGGGCTTGCACCGCTCCAAGCGTTGGCCCTATACAAGGAGTCCAACCCAATCCAAATAGGAATCCAAGAATAGGAGCGCTGGCCAAACCTGCTTGAGATTTCCATTGAGGTTTGAAAGTTTTGTAGAACCTATCGCTAAAAGAAAATACCAATCCCATCGCAACGGTGAGAGTTCCTAAAACAATTGAAATTGCACGAGCATTGGCATTGATGCGCGAACCTAAAGATCCAAATATCGCACCGTATGAAATAAACAGAGCAGTAAATCCAAGAGTAAAAAGAATCGCTCCTAGTGCAACTCTTCCCCGCGATTTAACATCCGTCATGCCTGCTGCATAAGAAAGATATCCAGGAACCAGGGGCAATACGCATGGGGAAAAGAAAGAGATAAGTCCTGCAACAATCGCTATGAGCAATGCAACAATTAGATTACCGCTTAATACTTGCTCGACGAAGAAATTATTCATTTGATTCAACCTTAGCAATCAAATTACTCAATCCTGCAAAAGTTACAGAGCCGCTTATTCGAGCTGCGACTCGATTATTCTTATCAATAATCAAAGTAGTAGGAATCGCATTTGGGGTTAGAGAATTTCTGAATTTGGCCAATATCGAATCATCAATCAATGTCGGATAGGTGATGCCAAACCTCTTGATAAAGCTCTGTGCCGATGTGATGTTATCTCTCGTCAGGACTCCAACTAATTGAATATCGCTACGTTTTTTTGCAAAATCTTCCAGGAGTGGCGCCTCAGCTCGACACGGACTACACCAAGAGGCCCAAACGTTGAGGACTATTAATTTCCCGTCGCTACTAAAAATTTTACCTTCAATAGTTTTGCCTTTAATAATTGGAGCTGGCTTCCTGTCGCTGGGTGGAATATATGTCGCAACTCCGTTGCCAGAGACAAAGGCATTTTCATTTTTCTGTGAAACTCCGCCGGTTGTACACCCAGAAAGAATTAAAACAGAAGCAAGTGAAATCAGGTAGATGCGCTTCATTTCTTTTGGAGCAATTCCTTAGCAGGCTCGGAATAAGTTGTGCCGGAAATAAATCCTTCAGAATCAAAGTGAATTGAAGTCACTGAAGCCAAAGTGCATTCACGCTTTCGAGGATCGTGCATGAGACGTCTACCTTCAATCGCAGAGCGTAAAATCCAAATTGGTAACTGGTGAGATACACAAAATGCATCTTTTCCTTTTGCAGCGTTTCGAGCTGCAAAAACAGCAGCTAGCATTCGATTTATCTGTACTTCATATGGTTCACCCCATGAAGGAACCCACGGCTTTAAGAGATGTCTCCACATGAGTGGATGACGTAGAACACCGCTACCTAGTTCAAAAGTTTTTCCTTCAAATATATTTTCTGCTTCAATGAGTCGATCATCGGTGGTGATTGAAAGATTATGTGCGATTGCTACAGGGCTTGCAGTTTCTTGAGCGCGTTGTAATGGACTGGCATGTATGGCACCGACTTCAAATTGTTTCGACCATTCGGCGACCATTCCCGCCATTGCATGTCCTCGATCTGATAGATGCCAACCTTGTTGGCGTCCATAAAGGATATTGTCCGGATTGAATACCTCACCGTGGCGCAGTACATGAACTGTTCCGGAGCTGCTCGCCATGCGCTAAGCATAAACGAGCAGAGTGGCGAGCATTTCCCTCTATTTCGCTAGGGTTGTCCGGTGATAGAAGGAAATGTCGGGGCATCTACGGGCTCTAAGCGCGCAGCTTTCTTTGATGTCGACAACACTCTGATCAAGGGTTCTTCTCTCTATTTCCTCAGCCGAGGCATGTACTCTCGAGGTTTCTTCAATAAGAGAGACATTCTTGCATTCGTGATTGCGAATCTCAGATTCAAGCTCTCTGGTGAGAAAAATCAAGACGAAGTTGATCGAATCCAAAATGCAGCGATGCGAGTCGTCAAAGGAAAGAATGTTTCCGAAATGTTGGCGATGGGCGATGAGATTTATAACAAATATGTAACCCCCACTTTGTGGGAGGGAACACTAGAGCTTGCAAGAAAACATATCGCACAAGGTGAAGAAGTGTGGCTCGTCACCGCAACTCCTGTAGAGGTTGCAAATTTGATTGCCGAAAGATTGGGGCTTACCGGAGGAATTGGCACTGTTGCGGAGAAAAAGAACGGTGAATACACAGGATTTATAGAAGGAAAGTTATTACACGGTAAAGAGAAAGCGCATGCGGTCATGAGACTTGCTGAGCAGCATGGTTTTGACCTCAATCAATGTTATGCATATTCAGATAGCCATAATGATTTTCCATTGCTCGAGACAGTCGGTAATCCCTGCGCCATAAATCCAGATCCGCTACTTCGTATTCGAGCGGCTAAAGATCATTGGCCAATCTATGACTTTAGACGCGCTCGTTGGTTGACTTCGATTGTGGCCCCCTTGATTAACCGTGCGGCCGCAATTGCAGGCGGAATGAATGCCACGCTCAAAAAGAAGAAGCGGTAGAGCACCTCTCCAGAATCGACTATCGTTGGCAGGTTATGTCTCAGTCATTTGCAGATGAACTTCGCGCCCGATCAGATGAATCGCTTGAAGCGCTATTTTCTGCCCGAACTGATCTCATTAATCCAGTGCCATCGGATATCACGGCCCTGGCAGCACGAGCGAATTCTGTACCATCAGTACTTCGCGCTCGAGACGCTTTAACTCGATTTGAATATGACGTACTCACCGCAGCCGCACTCTGTGACGAACCATTCTCTGAATCTGAAGTTATATCTCTTACTTCGAAAAAAGCTGGATCCGTCTTCGTAGACTTAATTGAAAAAGCACTCATATACAAGGATGGAAAGAAATATAGGTTGCCCTCTTCAGTGAGGGCTGTCATAGGCGAATTCCCCGCTGGATTGGGACCCAAGGCAAAACAACCAATCAAATTAGATCTCTTGAAGAAGGCGCCTGCCGCCTCGTTAGAGATGCTCAAGAAAATGATGTTCACTCCTAAGGGACAAGTAGCGGATACAAAGAAACCAAATGCAGCGCTGAAATGGCTTTTGGAGAATGATTTTCTTGTTGCTATTGACTCCACTCACGTCATACTTCCTCGCGAAGTTGGTTTATATCTGCGAGGCGGAAGTGCTTTCCCCGAACTTTCAGAAGTAGCCCCACTCATTACTGGTGAAAAGCGATTTGCAAAGAATGTTGAACTTGCAGCAATTGCAAACGTCTCCACCTTGCTTCGTTGGGCTGAAGAATTAGCTCACAATTGGTCGGATGAACCGCCCGTTGCTTTGAAATCTGGTGGGCTTGGAGTTCGAGACCTCAAACAGACAGCTGAACATCTTGGAGTCGACGAACAATGCGCAGCATTTGTCTGCGAAATACTTTTTCTCGCGGGTCTCATCGTTGTTGACGGAGACGATCGAATTCTTCCAACTACGACTTTTGATGCCTGGTTGATTCAAACAGCTGAAGAACGATGGTTCACTCTTGCTAGTGTATGGAGAGAGACTTCAAGAGTCTCTGGCCTTGTCGGCAAAAGTGACGCAAAAAATATTGCTGCACTCGGTCCAGAGTTAGACCGTTCAACATACGCTCCACTTAAAAAACTTATTCTCCAGGTCCTATGCCAAACTCCAGAGTTGGATCCCGATGCTGAGTCGCTTCGAAATCACATCAACTGGCTGGCACCTGGACGGGCAAACAGCGAATACATCTCATATATACGTCGAGAAGCAGAGTGGTTCGGAATCACCGGTCAAGGAGCAATTTCTTCGTTTGGTAAAGCATTTATTGAAGAAAGAGAATTGGGCATTACTTCAGCGCTACCCAAACCGGTCGATCACATCATGATTCAAAGCGATAACAGCGCAATTGCACCCGGACCGCTTGAAATTGAAATTGCTAATGAATTGGGGACGCTTGCAGATATTGAAAGCCGGGGCGGCGCGACTGTATACCGCTTCAGCGAAGGTTCTATACGACGCGGTCTTGACCATGGAAAAACTGGAGATCAAATAAGAGATTTCCTTAAACAGATTTCGAAGACTCCTATTCCCCAGCCTCTTGATTACCTTATTACTGATGTTTCAAAGAGACATGGCAGATTAAGAGTGGGGGTAAGTTCCACATATATACGTTGCGAAGATGAAGGAATTGTGCAACAAATCCTGCACGATAAGAAATTGGAAGATATTCATCTTCGAAAGCTCGCTCCACAAGTTCTTATAAGTGATAACGATTTGCATGATTTAACAAATGCACTCCGAGATGCAGGGTATCTACCGGCTCTCGAAAACGATGAGGGCATTCTCATTTCGGCCCCGACTGTTGCACGTGCAAAATCTAGACCTCGACCTCCCCGGGTTATTGTTGAATTAACTCGCCCCGAACCAAAATTAATCACAGCCGCTGTAAGAGCTTTGCGGGCAGGAGAGAAAGCTTCTGTGAATAAACCTAAAGATATTCCACGTACAACTGCAAATGAAACACTCGAACTTCTCAATCAATATATTGAAGAGCAGGCAAGTCTTGCCATTGGATATGCAGATACCAATGGAGGTGTGTCGCAAAAATTGATTGATCCCATTTCAATCTCGCTTGGAACACTCGTTGCACGAGACCACGGGACTGGAGAAATTGCTTATTTCCGTATCCCTCGGATTACTGGCGTCGCGCCAGCAGAGAAATAGGGCAGACTAAGCACATGGCAAGCCAAGAATTTCTATCCCAACTTCAGCGGTTGGTTGAATGCCAATCGCCGACAGAAGATCTTGAAGCATGTACCCGTGTGATGAATCTTGCCAAAAATATTGTTGATTCAAACTTAGGTGGCGGCTCCAAAGTATTTACTGAAAATGGTAGACCAGCACTGTGGTGGGGAACTGAAAAGCCGAAAATTGTTCTTCTCTGCCATTTGGATACGGTCTGGCCGATCGACTCCTATCTTCCACTCTGGAAGATCGACGGAGATAAATTATTTGGCCCTGGCACATTTGATATGAAGGCTGGATTTCTTCAAGCCGTTTATGCTCTTAAGAACATTGCAGATGCCGAAAAGCATGTAGCGATTGTTGCAACCTCCGACGAAGAAGTTGGTTCGCAGACTTCAAAAGCTCTAATAGAGCGCGTAGCAAATATTGCTGAAGTCGTCTTAGTTTTTGAAGCGTCACTAGATGGCAAAGTAAAAACAGGTCGCAAGGGAACCTCGATGTATCAAATCAAGGTGCACGGGCGTGCATCTCATGCTGGACTTGATCCCGACAAAGGCATCAATGCGACTGTAGAAATTGCACAGATTGTGCTTCAACTTAAAGCGCTTGAAAATCGTGAGCATGGCACAACTGTTGTTCCTACAACTCTTCACTCTGGAACCACGACTAATACGGTTCCAGCCCTAGCAGTTCTCGATGTTGATTCTCGCTCATTCTTGATGTCAGAAATGCAACGAGTCGAGTCTGCCATTCGTTCATTGAAGGCACACCATCCTGATGCACGAATTGAAGTCACCGGCGGCATCAATCGCCCTCCGTTGGAGTTGTCTGCGACCCAAGAGCTTTACACTAAATTTGAAAACGTTGTTGCAAAACTTGGATTACCTCCAATCGGTCATGCGGCCGTAGGTGGAGCCAGCGATGGAAATATTGCAGCTGCTGCTGGCGTTCAAGTACTTGATGGACTCGGAGGTGTCGGGGATGGAGCTCATGCTCCGCATGAACACATTCTCATCTCCTCGATTGATCGACAGATTTCTCTGACACACGAATTTATAAAGGAACTAATTGGTGAATGACGGCCCGCTTATCGTTCAAAGCGATAAGACTCTTCTCCTTGATGTAGACCATCCTCAATCCGATGATTGTCGACGGGAAATCGCACCATTTGCAGAATTAGAAAAATCTCCCGAACATATCCATACATATCGCCTAACGAAACTTGGGTTATGGAATGCGCGCGCTGCCGGGCATGATGCCGAGCAAGTTATCGATGTACTTTTAAAGTATTCAAGATTCGCAGTCCCACACGCCCTTTTAGTGGATATCGCAGAGACCATGTCGCGTTACGGGCGTCTGCGCCTCGAGGCTCATCCCACTCACGGATTGATTCTGACTTCCACTGACGCAGCTGTTCTGAAAGAAGTTACACGCGGCAAAAAGATTGCTCCGATGCTCGGCATGCCACTCGATGATGAAACGATTGTCGTTCATCCAGGGCAACGTGGTTTCTTAAAACAAGCCCTTTTAAAACTTGGTTGGCCTGCTGAAGATTTTGCCGGATATGTAGATGGTGAGCATCATGAAATTGATCTCAATCAAGATGGTTGGCAGATTCGTAAATATCAAGAGTTAGCAGCTGAAGGATTTTGGCATGGCGGCAGCGGTGTAGTAGTGCTGCCTTGTGGGGCTGGAAAAACAATCGTTGGTGCGGCAGCAATGGCTCACGCAAAAGCCACAACTCTGATTCTCGTAACAAATACAGTCGCAGCTCGTCAGTGGAGAGATGAACTCTTAAAGCGAACTTCTCTGCATGAAGATGAAATTGGTGAATATTCGGGGTCTAAGAAAGAAATAAGGCCAGTAACAATTGCCACGTATCAAGTCATGACAACTAAGAAAAAGGGCATGTATGCGCATCTGGATCTCTTTGATGCCATCGACTGGGGATTGATTATTTACGATGAAGTCCACCTTTTGCCGGCTCCAATCTTCAGATTCACTGCTGATATCCAGAGTCGTCGCAGACTTGGTCTCACCGCAACTCTTGTGCGCGAAGATGGATTAGAAGGCGAAGTGTTTTCCCTCATCGGACCCAAACGTTTTGATGTTCCCTGGCGTGAAATTGAACAGCAAGGTTACATAGCTCCGGCCGATTGCGTAGAAGTTCGTATAGATCTCACCGAAGCTGAACGTCTTGCTTATGCAACAGCCGAACAAGAAGACCGTTATAGATTCTGCTCGACCACGCAAACAAAATTAAAAGTTGCTGTTGAGCTAGCTAAAAAACATCAAGATGAGCAAGTTCTAATCATTGGTCAATATCTCGATCAACTTGATGCGATAAGTGAGGCGCTTGGGGTTCCTGTAATTAAAGGTGATACACCTATCAAAGAACGAGAAAGACTTTTTGGACTTTATAGGACTGGCGAGTTGAAGTGCCTTGTTGTTTCTAAAGTCGCAAACTTTTCAGTCGACTTACCAGATGCGACTATCGCAATCCAGGTATCCGGAACTTTTGGCTCTAGACAGGAAGAAGCGCAACGACTGGGTCGAGTACTTCGCCCAAAATCTGATGGCAGATCTGCACGTTTTTACTCTCTTGTAGCCCGAGATACTGTTGATCAAGATTTTGCCCAAAATCGTCAGCGCTTTCTTGCTGAACAGGGCTACGCCTATCAAATTATCGATGCTGCTGAAGTGCTGCCTTAAATCTTTCGGGGTCGACTTTGTAAAAATCATGGGCTTTTCCATTGATATGAATTACTGGAACAAACTCACCATGAAGTTTCTCAAGTTCTTGGTTGCCATCAATAGTGGTCATCACAATCTCAAATGGAAGGTCAGATTTCATCTCATTTTGCAGATTTTCTAAGGTTTGAAGGGCAACATCACACAAATGACATCCATTGCGCGAGTAGATATCGACTTTCACCACCATGGAAGCGAGCCTATAAGATGAGCGCTATGCGTCTAAAGTCTGTGGCAAAAGCCACCACTTTTACCGGCCTTATTGCCTCCTTCTTGCTCCCGATTCAAAGTTCGCAAGCCCTTTCGGTTGTCGATTCAGTGAATGCTCCCTTTGTTAACTACTACGCCTCATCAACTTCGGTTAAGAATATTTCGGCACCATCCACTTTGCCCATGAAGCACGATGTCGCAAAGACTCAATTTATTATCAATTGGAACACGATTACCGATGACATGAGGCCAGCAATACAAGCAGCTATCGATGTTTGGGCAGCGAATTTTCCATCAACAGTTCCCGTGCATGTAGATGCATCTTTAATTAAACAAAGCACTTACTCTGGAATACTTGCATCTGCCTCATCAGGCAAATTCTTCCACGGATTCAAAGGCGCCCCAGATCCAGACCTTTGGTATTCATCTGCTCAAGCAAATGCACTTGCCGGAAAAGATCTAGATCCCGCCAATGCGGAAATAATTATTCATATTAACTCTTCTATGTCTCGTTCCTTTTATTTGGGCACGGATGGTGGAGTCTCTCCAAGCCAATACGATTTAGAATCTATCTTGATTCATGAGATTGCTCATGGCCTTGGCTTTCTCTCAAACGATACTTATGACACATTCTTCGGCTATGGATCCATTGATCAGCCAACACCATACGATGCTTATTCAGAATTGCCTGACGGTCGACGGTTATCAGATTTGCCATCTCCATCCATTGAACTTGGAAAGGCGCTAACAAATACGCTCGTATGGTCTGGAAAGAATGGCATCGCGGCCAACGCCGGAGTTAAACCCAAGCTTTACACACCCTCGCCATATCAAAATGGGTCTTCCATCTCTCATCTTGATGAAAAGACATTCACTGCCAGCGGTGAAAACTCGGTTATGACTCCTAATCTTCAAGCCGGCGAAGTATTTCATTCCCCAGGCCCGTTATTGCTTGCGATGATGGCAGATATGTTGATCAAGCCACCGGCCGGGACACCAACCGGAATTCCAAATCTTCCTCGCAATGTTAAAGCTCTTGTAGGAGACAAGAGTGCGGTAATTACATTTGATGCGCCCGTGAATGCTCGTCAGGCTGCTGTTTCTAGCTACCAAGTAACTGTTAATGAAACAAAACAGACTTTTACATCTAACCGAAGCCCTATCACTGTGACTGGTTTGCGCAACGGCTCAACCTATTCTTTTTCAATTACTGCTTCTAACCAACTTGGTATATCAGATGCAGCTACAACGAATGCCGTAACACCGCAGCCTACGTGGCGTAGCACCACCATTGACTCAGCTGATGCAAAGAATTTAGTGGCGGGAATGTTTGGTGGAAAGCAATTTATCGCCTATTCAGATAGCAAGAATGGTGATTTGAAATTTGCACAACTCAACGGTACTAAATGGATAATCTCCACAATCGATGGAAATACCTCGACTGGTGGCAAGACGAAAAATGATGTATCCGGATTTATCTCATACTGCTCTGCAACGATTAACAAGGTTGAAACTCTTCATCTCTTTTATGCCGATCTCACCGATAAGGACCTGCGTCACGCAACTTTCAATGGCAAGAAGTGGAGTTATGAAGTCGTTGACGGAAACGGCGAAAAGACCAACGATTACAAAGATCCGGTACGTGTTCGCACCTCTTCTGATGTAACCTCATCCAGCGCATGCTCATATAGTCCAACTGGCTTGCAAGTTTTTTATCGAGACGATAGTCAAGGCATTCTTCTCGGCGCGACTCTTGTCGGCAATAAATGGAATTATGAATTAGTTGACGGCGATCGCGATACAGATAACCGGACCACAGGTGATGTTGGATTCCATATCAGCGCTCAAACTATTGGCAAGACTGTCTACCTCACATATGACAGCGTTCTACAAGTAAATCAAGATAAACGAGCTTTGCGAGGTGAAGTTCGACAAGCTACACGTTCTACGATTTACCCAGAGGATTGGGCTTATTCGACACTTCAGACAAATGCCAATGGAATTTCAGTTGCTGGTTTTGCAGTTTCATCCTCACTACAGAAGAACAAACTCACAACTTCTTGGCTCACAGCATCAGGTGTATCTGTACCGAATGCGGACGGGGTTCAATACACGGCAGGCATAGATATAAAGAGTGTCTCACTTGATGCCTTCGGAGCACCGTCACTTCCTCTCCAGACTGATGGATCTATGTTGCTCGTTGGCTGTGGAACTCGTTTATGTGCAGTCAACCAGAGCAACCAAGTGATTTCGCTACTCTCAACCGGAGACTTTTCAAGTAATCAATCAGTTGCGTGGATCTCTATAAGTGGAAAGAAATATGCAGTCGCAGGGATAAGTGGTTCGCTGCAATTACTTAAGAATAGTTAAGTTGTATCCCGATTGATCGTGTCGGAAGATAATAATTCCGATACTTTCAATCCAGGAAAGCGAAAGTAAATCACCCGACATTACATACCCTGCAACTATTGCCTTGTTCTTTAAATCAGTACGAATCAATACTCGTGTGGCTTTAGTTGGCTTCCACGATATTCCTTTGATTACAGACGAGGTTGTAAAACTCTTCCAAAGCGAAAGCTTGGTCTGCACCTGATAGAGATCTGGGTCTTTAATTTTTAACGCATAAGGCAAGACGTTAGAAAAATTCCCCGTCGTACTCATTCCAACTTCAAAACCATCACCTTTTCCCGTCGATATCCGACCTCGGATGGTCACCTTATTTGCCTTGACAGTTATCTCCGTCGGATACACCACGTAACGAATAATGTTGGAATAGCTCTGTAAAAGTGCGCCGGATTTGCTGTATTTGAGGATGACTAATGAGGTTAAGGCGGGCAATACCGTCGGAGTTTCAATCTGCACATTATTGGGATTTAGTGCAGCCACAGTGGGTGTTGGTGAGGGGACTGCAGTAGGACTCAGACCCGCACCAGCAATCCAAATATTTCCAGCGCTATCTGTAGTAGCTGCTGTGGCAGCTATTTCATCTGAGATAGAGAGAGTTACGGTTGGTTTGATTGAAATCATTTTTATCGTCGCAGCATCAGCATGAGGTGCGAAAGCAAGCAGTAATGCCAGACTCAAAGCAATGCGTTTCAAGCAAGTTCCTTCGATCGCCTTGCTGCGGCAGCCATTGATTCTTCAACCAACTTATTTAATCCGCCCGCTTCAAAATTCTTTAGAGCAGCAAAAGTTGTGCCGTTAGGGCTTGTGACATTTTGACGAAGTGTCGCAGGATCTTTCCCGGATGTTGCCAACATTTCCGCCGCCCCAACGATTGTTTGGATTGCGAGCTGAGAAGCAATTTCTTCAGGTAAACCTAACTTTTTTCCACCCTCAATCATTGCTTCGATAAATGCAAAGAAATACGCAGGACCTGAACCGCTAGTTGCAGTGACAGCATCTTGAAGAGATTCGTCTACCTCGACCCAGAGTCCGCTTGCGCCAAATATATTTCGAACTATTTCTTTTTGTTCTGAGCTCACCAAAGAGTTGTAAGAAATACCAGCCATTCCCTTGCCAAGCATCGTTGGCGTATTTGGCATCACGCGAGCAATTGCAATCTTGCCAAGAGCACCTGAAATGGAAGCGAGAGATTTTCCAGCAGCCACTGAAATAACAAGAGATGTCGAAAGCAAAGAAGGGGCAATCACTTCACACAATTCGATGAGATCTTTCGGTTTTACCGCAAGCACAATCACTTCGGATTGGGCAGCCGCTTCGATAGATACTAGGTTTACCCCGTATTTCGCTTTCAACTCTTTGCCGCGCTCTTCTTTGCGCACCACGATTGAAATATCTGAAGCTTTGTAACCAGAATGAATCAGCCCAGAAAGTATGGCTTCACCCATATTGCCAACACCGATTATTCCGATTCTTGAACTCACAACTGCAGTCTAGCGAATGTGCCTTTTTCGCTTATTACCTCTACCCTTATGGACTATGCCTGAGGTAAACCCCAACTTTGCGCGCGAATGGGTCGAATTTCCTGATCCCGCCAATCCAACAGATCTATTTAAATGTGATCTCACTTGGCTAACATCTAATTACCAATGCATTTATGGAAATGGCTGTTGCGGCATCGATCAAGGTAAACCTGACGCAGGTTGTTGTTCAGATGGCGCCTATTACACAGATGAAGCTGATGAAGAACGTACTCTCAAAGCTGCGCAAAGACTCACGCCAGATATGTGGCAGTTCTATCATGAGGCGCGACCAAAACGTAAAGGTGGAAAGCTCAATATTTCCGAAGTTGGACTTGATAAAGATCGTAAGACACGTATGGTTGAAGAGTCTTGTATTTTCTTAAATCGAAAAGGTTTTACATCTCCTGGATTTACCGGAACCTTTGGTTGCGTCCTTCATCACCTTGCGCAACGTGAAGGTAAACACTTTGCAGAAATCAAACCTGATGTTTGTTGGCAGCTCCCACTTCGCCGTTCTTGGGAAAAGCGCGAGATGGGCGAGCATGAAATTACTGTCACCGTTATCGGAGAATACGAACGACAGATTTGGGGCGACGGTGGAAATGATTTTCACTGGTACTGCACCAGCAACTCTGAAGCGCATACTGGGAAATTGCCTGTCTATCTTTCAAATGAAACAGAACTTCGCCTCATGATGGGTGATGAAGCTTATAAAGAGTTGCGCAAAATTTGTGATGACCGAATGGAACTCATTCGCGCCACAAAGAAAAAGCACCTTCCATTACTCAATATTCATCCGGCGACACTGGCAGCGAAAAAGTAAGCAATTAACAGGCTTCTTCGCGTATGTCCCCTGGGACTACTAGGCTCACCTCGTGGCAAAAGCTAAAGCACCCGCTAAAGACCCGTTCCGCTGCTCCGAATGCGGATGGAGTTCGACAAAATGGGTTGGTCGCTGCGGTGAATGCCAGGCATGGGGAACAGTAGAAGAAATTGCAGCGCCAAAGAAGTTATCTCTTGTGGCGGGTCCAGTTACGGCGGCTGCAAGACCAATAGGTGAAGTCAATCTTGAACAAGCAAAGGCTCGTACGAGCGGTGTCTCCGAACTCGATCGTGTTCTAGGCGGTGGTTTAGTCCCAGGAGCAGCAATTCTCCTTGCTGGTGAACCTGGTGTTGGTAAATCAACATTGCTACTCACGGTTGCTGCGGAATCAGCAAAATCAAAAATTACTTCGCTTTATATTTCTGGAGAAGAATCTGCTTCTCAAGTTCGCTTGCGTGCTGAAAGATTAAAAGCGATTGATCCCAATCTTTGGCTCGCTGCAGAAACTGAACTATCTGCCGTAATTGGTCATATAGATCAAGTGCAACCAGAATTACTTATTATCGATTCAATTCAAACGATAGTCTCAACTTCTGTAGATGGAGCGCCTGGCGGAGTAACTCAGGTACGCGAAATTGCTGCTGCTTTGATTCGAATTGCTAAAGAAAGAAATATAACCGTCATTCTCGTAGGTCACGTGACAAAAGATGGATCTATTGCAGGTCCACGGTTGCTCGAACATTTAGTGGATGTTGTTCTCAATTTTGAAGGTGAGAGACACTCAAGGCTTCGTCTCATCCGTGCTATTAAGAATCGTTTTGGTGCTTCAGATGAAGTCGGCTGTTTCGATATGAATGAGAATGGCATCGAGAGCCTGACGGATCCAACTGGATTATTCACAACTCGCCATATCGAGCCAGTTCCTGGCACCTGCGTAACTGTCGCTCTCGAAGGAAGACGGCCTATGCTCTCTGAAATTCAGGCTCTCGTAGGTGTTCCGGCGAATGAATTTACAAATGCCAGACGAGTGACGAGTGGACTCGATAATGCACGAACAGCAATGACTTTAGCGGTCCTTGAACTCCGTGCTGGCGTCAGACTCTCAGGTCGTGAAATTTATGTTGCAACTGTTGGTGGAATGAAAATGAACGAGCCGTCGGCGGATCTAGCTGTCGCTCTTGCTGTGGGTTCTGCTGCAAAAGGTCTTGCTCTTCCTGCGGATCTCATCGCGATTGGCGAAGTTGGCTTGGCAGGGGAAATTAGAAAAGTAACCGGCGTTCACCAACGCATTCAAGAAGCGGCAAGACTTGGATTTAAGCGCGCAATGGTTCCAGTGGGTTCGGATATCAAGATTCCAGGTATGGAAATTATGGAGGTAGCTCGTCTCGAACAAGCTCTCTCCAAAGTTAAGATCGGATGAAACCCAAACATCAAAAAGCAATTCTCGATTGGTTTGACGAGAATAAGCGAGACCTTCCTTGGAGAAAAACTGATGCATGGGG
>CAYRJB010000012.1:0-22594 GCA_964424485.1 uncultured Actinomycetes bacterium | reverse complement strand
GATACCGTCAAGGTTTTTGGTTAGCTTTTCGCGTTCGCGGCGAAGAACAAGAAGTTCTTTCTTGGTGCGAACCTGATCGTTAGCAGCTTCCATTGCTTCCAACTCCTTCAAGCGCTGAATACGCTTGTAGACAGTTGGGAAGTTGGTGAGCATTCCACCAAGCCAGCGCTCAGTAACGTAAGGCATGCCTACGCGAGCTGCTTGTTGCTTGATTGGTTCGTGAGCTTGCTTCTTTGTGCCCACGAAAAGAACAGTTCCACCCTTTGCAACTGTGTTCTTGACGAACTCATATGCGCTATCAATGAGTGCGAGTGACTGTTGGATATCGATGATGTAGATGCCATTGCGTTCTGTGAAAATAAAACGCTTCATCTTTGGGTTCCAGCGACGAGTCTGGTGTCCGAAGTGAACACCGCTGTCGAGGAGTTCTCGCATTGTTACAACCGCCATGGCGGCACGCTCCTTTAATGCGCACAGAATTTAATCCGAGCGCCTCGGTTGATGACCTAACGATTTGTTAGATCCCTAACCTCTTTACACCGACGAAGATAAATCTTCGACCGAAATGGTTTCTAATTTATGAAGACCGCGAAGTCTTGAAACTAGATAAGAGGTGTGAAGTCAGCTGAACCAAGGTTCAACTGCTAGGTAAATCTTATTGGGGGTCTTGAGGAGGGACAAATCGGCAGAGATCTACGCTCTTGGATGGGCTTTCTCATAGGCTTTTTGGAGTCGCTCGGGTGAGACGTGGGTATAAATCTGGGTCGTAGCAAGTGAAGAATGGCCGAGGATTTCTTGCACGGTTCGAAGATCAGCCCCGCCTTCGAGTAGGTGAGTTGCGGCTGTATGCCGCAAACCATGCGGACCCATAGATGAACCGACTGCACTCATTGCAGAATAAACAACGTCTCGTACGGTTCGTTGGTTGATTCGATCTCCCCTAGAACCGAGAAAAACGGCGCTCCCAGATTTTTCGTTCGCAATTTGTCTTCGCACAGTCAGGTATTTTTGCAAAGCATCCATCGCAGGTTCGCCAATCGGAACAGTGCGCTCTTTATCGCCCTTTCCTATGACGCGCAATGTGTTGCGTTGAGTATCTATGGAAAGTAGATCAAGTCCACATAATTCAGAGACGCGAATTCCGGAAGCGTAAAGAACTTCAATAATTGCAAGATTTCGGATATTGATAATGGAAGGATCTTCTCCTGCGCGCTGCTGCATCGATGCTATGACAGTCTCAGTTTCAGCAATATCTAGGACCTCAGGAAGATGCTGTGCAGCCTTTGGGATAGCAAGCGCTGCTCCATAATCTTCATTTATCCACCCCTGTGATGCAGCCCAATATGTAAACGCTCGCATCGAAACAATACGACGGGCAAGGGTTGAACGTGAAGCCGATTGAGCTTGCAGCTCGGCTAGCCATGAGCGGATATGAATAAGTTTCAGATCTTTAAACTCCACCACTCCAAGTTTTTCAATATGTTTGAGGAAGGACTCTAGGTCCGAAACATAACCGCGGATTGAGTTTTCTGAGAGATTGCGCACCAAAGCAAGATGCTCTTCATACTGAGCCACTAACTCCGATGTCATGGCTACAGGCTACTCTTTATAGTAGAAGAAAAATTATTCAGGCTTGCGACCTTGGCGCAATAACCCAAAGGTCACTGAATCTTCAAGCGCCATAGCTGATGCAGCAATGACGTTCTCGTGAACGCCTACTGTTGTCCAAGAAGTCTCACCATCTGAAGTTTCTACGAGTACGCGCGTTACCGCACCTGTACCAAGTCGACCTTCCAAAATTCGAACCTTGTAATCAATGAGCTCAAGTTTCTTAATTTCTGGATAAAACTTCTCAAGGCCTGCACGAAGCGCAGTATCGATTGCATTAACCGGACCATTTCCTGATCCTTCAGCATTGAGAGTTTCTCCATGCGCGGTCAATGTAACTGTCGCTATCGAAGTGACTGAGTTGTCATCTCCTCCATCTACTGTCGTTGTCCAATTATCGAGGGTAAAGAAATGTGGGCGTTGACCATCGAGCTCTTCGCGCAAAATTAGCTCAAAGGACGCATCCGCTGCCTCAAAAGTAAATCCGCGAGATTCCATCTCCTTAACACGTTCGACAACTCGAGTAACTACTTCCTTATTTCCACCGAGATCGATTCCAAGCTCTTGAGATTTCAATTCGATTGAGGCGCGGCCTGCCATATCAGAGACCAACATGCGCATATCGTTTCCAACTTCAGAGGGATCCTCATGTTGATACATAGCAGGATCAACCTTGATTGCGGAAGCATGAAGTCCGGCTTTGTGGGCAAATGCAGAGACGCCTACATAAGGTTGGCGAGCTGATGGAGCAACGTTTGTCACTTCCGCAACAGCATGTGAAATGCGAAATGCTTCGCGCAAATGCCCCTCAGGTAGTACTTGCTGCTTCTTCTTTAATTGGAGATTGGCGATGATGGAGACAAGATCTGCATTTCCGGTGCGCTCACCATAACCATTGAGGGTGCCCTGTACATGTGTTACACCTGCTGAGACCGCTGCGAGGGAATTCGCCACTGCACAGCCTGTGTCATTGTGGCAGTGAATACCAAGACGAGCAGACGAGTTGGAGAGAACATCGGCGACCACTTGCGTTAATTCATCCGGCAACATTCCACCATTTGTGTCACAGAGAGCCACAACGTCAGCTCCAGCTGCCATCGAAGTTCGTACAACTTCAAGGGCATAATCACGATTAGATTTATAGCCATCGAAGAAATGCTCAGCATCAAGAAAGACGCGTTGGCCATTCGCCCTTAGGAATTTAATCGAATCTTCAATCATCGCGAGGTTCTCTTTGAGATGAGTCTTGAGCGCCAGATCGACATGGCGATCATGAGACTTGGCAACGAGGGTGACCACAGGCGCACCAGAATCAGCAAGTGCTTTTAATAAAGGATCGTCACCAGCTGCAACGTTAGGACGTCTTGTTGCGCCAAAGGCAACAAAAGTTGCATGCTTTAACTTTAATTCTGTCTGTGCGCGCTTAAAGAATTCTGTGTCCTTAGGATTTGCGCCAGGCCATCCACCTTCAATAAAACCGACACCAAGATCATCGAGATGGCGAGCTATTGCTAGTTTGTCATGAACAGTGAGATTTAGACCCTCTTGTTGAGCACCATCGCGCAGAGTTGTGTCATAAATATGAAAGGCGTCAGAGATGCTCATACTCGAACGTTCCATCCATGTTTATCTTCGAGCGTTCCATGCTGAATTCCTAGAAGATGGTTGCGAATTTCCATTGTGATTGGACCAGGCTCGCCATCACCAGTTGTCCACGTTCCAGAAGCACTTTTAGCTGCTCCAATTGGAGAAACCACAGCAGCAGTTCCGCAAGCAAAAATCTCAGAAATTTCACCGCTTGCGACGCCATCGCGCCAATCATCAATTGAGATCATTCCCTCTTCAACTTTATAACCCAAATCGCGGGCGACAGAAAGAATAGAATCACGAGTAATTCCAGCAAGAAGTGTTCCTGTTAGTTTTGGGGTAAATATAGTTGCATCTTTACCTTTACCTTTTACAAAATAAAGATTCATGCCGCCCATTTCCTCAATCCAAAAACGTTCTTTTGCATCGAGCCACACAACTTGATCGCAACCCTGTGCAGCCGCCTGTTTTTGTGCAAGGAGCGAGCCAGCATAATTTCCGCCAAACTTCGCCGCCCCTGTACCTCCAGGTGCTGCACGAACATATTCGGTTGAAATCCAAACAGTAACTGCTTTGTTTGGATTGAAATATGCAGATGCTGGGGTTGAGATGACAATATATGTAGCGTGATTAGTAGGACGAACACCAAGGCCAACTTCGGTCGCGATCATAAATGGACGAATATAAAGAGATTCGCCGATTTTTTGTGGAACCCAATTCTTCTCTTGTTGCACGAGGGCTTTTACAGTTGCAACAAAATCTTCTACTGAAAGTGTAGGCAGTGCAATGCGCTCGGCAGATCGAATAAATCTTTCGGCATTCGCTTCGGGTCTAAAGAGCGAAACCCCACCGTCTGGTTGTGCATACGCCTTCATACCTTCAAAAATTTCTTGTCCATAATGAAGTACGGAAGTAGCTGGATCTAAAGCGATAGGGCCATACGCTTTCAATTCTGCATCAGACCATCCATCTTTCTCATTCCATGTAGCTATCACCATATTGTCGGTGTAGTACTTTCCAAAACCTCCGGCCGCAAGTTTCTCTTCGCGAACCTCTTTGGAATCAGGATTTGGATTTGGGTTGAGATTGATTTTCATGTTATTTGAGCGCCTCCGCAATTGCAGTACCTACTTCTGCGGTACTGCGCTTTGAACTTCCCCGGTTCTCAAGATCCTTGGTTACGGCCTTGTTGATTTCCTCTGCAGCGGCCCCATGTCCAAGATGACTGAGCATCATCGCGACAGAAGAGATTGTTGCTGTTGGATCTGCCAATTGCTTGCCTGCGATATCCGGTGCAGAGCCATGGATTGGCTCGAACATCGATGGGAATTTTCCTGTTGGATTGATATTTCCGGAGGCAGCCAATCCAATTCCTCCGCTGATTGCAGCTGCAATATCGGTCAAAATATCTCCGAAAAGATTATCTGTAACAACGACATCAAATCGATGTGGTTGGGTTACAAAAAACATTGCTGCAGCATCGACGTGAATGTAATCAGTAGTTATCGATGGATATTCTTTCGCCACTTCATTGAAGGCTCGAGTCCAAAGATTTCCGGCACGCGTCAGAACATTGTTTTTGTGAACAAGAGTTACTTTTTTGCGAGGACGATTCAAGGCTTGCTCAAATGCAAAACGAATAGTGCGTTCAGCACCCCTACGGGTATTGATGCTCTCTTCGGTCGCAATTTCGTTCTCTGTTCCAATAGCTAGAACTCCGCCAGCTCCGATGTATGGACCTTCAGTTCCTTCACGAACCACAACGAAGTCCACATCTCCAGGATTTGCAAGAGGTGATGCGACTCCAGGGTAGAGCCGAGTTGGGCGAAGATTGATGTAGTGATCGAAAGCAAAACGGAGCTTGAGGAGAAGTCCTCTTTCGAGAACACCGCTCGGAACTGTCGGATCACCAACAGCACCAAGAAGAATGACATCGGCTTTTGCAATATCAGCCATTACTTCATCGGTCAGGGTTTCACCGGTCTTGTGCCAATGCTTGGCACCAAGTTCGTACTCTTTTTTCTCGAATTTCAAACCATGTTTTGCGGCAACGACATCGAGAACTTTCAATCCTTCGGCAACAACTTCAGGACCAATTCCATCTCCTGGAATAACAGCAAGTCTGTATGTACTCATCTGAGGCTGCCTTTAACTCTGAAGTGCAACTGCGCGCACAAGATCTGCACCAGTTTCTTTCTCTATCTGAGACACGAGTTCAGTGGAAACATTTGAATCCACAGAGATTGCCATGAGTGCTTCGCCGCCCTCTTCCTTGCGAGCTACCTGCATTCCAGCAATATTGATCGATGCATTTCCTAGAAGCTGGCCGACGGTTCCAACTACTCCTGGCTTGTCGCCATATTGCAAGAAGAGCAGGTTGTCGGTTGGAGGAAGATCAAGGTCATAACCATTGACTGCAATAATTTTTTCAACTTTGCGAATGCCCATCAATGTTCCATCGACCGTCACTGATTTTCCATCTGCAAATGCCGCGTGTAAAGAGATCATCGAACGATAGAGAGGTGAGTCAGCTTCTGCTGAAACAGTTGCAGACATTCCTTTTTCAGCAGCGAGGGCGGGAGTATTCACATATGTGACAGCTTCGGCTCCTGTGTTTGCAAGAGCTCCCTTGAGAGCACTTGTTGCAAGAATAGAAGAATCATGCCCAGAGATATCGCCGCGCACGTGGACAGCCATTGTTACCGGAAGTTCGCCGGCGAATGACGATGCAATCTGCGCCATCTTCTCCACCAATGGAAGTGAAGGCCGGATCTCTTCATGGATTGAGCCACCCTTGACGTTGACAGCATCAGGAACAAGTTCGCCCGCAAGAGCTTTGCGAACAGATACTGCAACTGCGATACCGGCGCGTTCCTGTGCTTCGTCCGTAGAAGCACCGAGGTGCGGAGTTGCAACGACGTTGTCGAGTTCGAAAAGTGGGGAGTCGGTGCATGGTTCTGTGTTGAATACATCAAGACCTGCGCCCGCTACACGACCTTCCTTCAAAGCATTAAGAAGTGCAGTCTCATCAAGAACTCCACCTCGAGCGGCATTAATAATGCGCACTGTTGGCTTTACTTTTTTAAGCGCCTCTTCGCCGATGAGATTTGCTGTCTCTTTTGTTTTGGGAAGGTGGATTGTGATGAAATCAGAGATTTTGAGAAGCTCATCGAGCTCTACAAGTCGCACACCAAGTTGTGCAGCACGTGCAGGTTGAAGGTATGGATCGTAGGCAACTACATCCATTCCAAAAGCCTGCATACGGGCAGCAACTAATTGACCAATACGACCAAATCCAACAATGCCAAGAGTTTTTTCGAAGATCTCCGCTCCGGTGTACTTCGAGCGCGCCCACTTGCCAGCACGAAGGGCAGCATGTGCAGGGGATATAAAGCGCGCAGAAGCAAGTAGTAGCGTGATCGCTAATTCAGCAGCAGAGACAATGTTGGATGTAGGTGCATTCACAACCATGACACCTGCAGCAGTAGATGCGGGTATGTCAACGTTATCCAGACCTACCCCAGCACGTGCGATTACTTTCAAACCTTTAGCTGCACTAATTGCTTCAGCATCCATCTTGGTTGCAGAGCGAATGAGAACAGCATCGACACCTGCACCAAGTGCAGCGAGCAATTCTCCGCGGTCTGCGCCATTGCAGTGACGGATTTCGAAATCAGGACCCAATGCCTCCATAGTGGCTGGGCTGAGTTCTTCAGCAATTAATACAACTGGTTTAGCCACGTGCAGCAGTACCTTCCTTGTAATCATCATCCTTCGCATTGGACTTAACCCACGACATCATCTTTCGAAGTCCGCGACCAACAGTCTCGATTGGGTGGGATTCGCCCTTTGCACGAAGCGATTTAAATTCTGGAGCGCCTGCATCTTGATCATCAATAAAGCGCTTAGCAAATGCACCTGATTGGATATCTGCAAGAACGGCCTTCATGTTTTCCTTAACGCGTGGGTCAATCACGCGAGGACCGGAAACATAGTCTCCATATTCGGCTGTATCAGAAACAGACCAACGCTGTTTTGCAATTCCGCCTTCATACATAAGGTCAACAATCAACTTGAGTTCATGCAAGCATTCAAAGTATGCAACTTCTGGTTGATATCCAGCTTCGATTAAAGTCTCGAATCCGTACATCACTAGTTGTGAAGCGCCACCGCAGAGAACTGCTTGCTCGCCGAAGAGATCTGTCTCGCACTCTTCTGTAAATGTTGTAAGGATTCCGCCGGCACGCAGTCCGCCAATTGCCTTTGCGTAAGACAGTGTAAGAGGCCAAGCTGAACCTGTTGCATCTTGTTCGACTGCAACAAGAACAGGAACTCCACGACCTGCAGAATATTCACGGCGCACAAGATGTCCTGGACCTTTTGGCGCAACCATCGCTACATCAATATTTGATTCAGGCTTGATGTATCCAAAGCGAATATTGAATCCATGTCCAAAGAAAAGCGCTGAACCAGGCTTGAGGTTTGGCCTGATAGATTCGTTATAAATGTGGCGCTGCACGTGATCTGGAGCTAGCAACATAACAACATCAGATTCCTTCACTGCATCAGCTACTGATACAACGCGAAGTCCTTCTGCTTCTGCCTTTGCCTTGGATGGCGAACCATCTTTGAGGCCAATGCGAACATCTACACCTGAATCGCGGAGATTGAGTGCATGTGCATGTCCCTGTGATCCGTAACCAATGATGGCTACCTTCTTTGATTGAATGATAGAGAGATCTGCATCCTCATCATGATATTGAGTTGCCACTTATTTGCCCTTCCCTGGTTTGAGTCCGCGCTCCATTGCGACAAGACCTGATTGCACGAGTTCTTTAATGCCGTAAGGCTCGAGAACTCGTAGGAGCGCCTCGATCTTTTCTGCATTTCCTGTTGCTTCAATCGTCACTGCATCCGATGCGACATCAACAACCTTGGCGCGGAATAACTGCACTGTCTCAAGGATTTGAGAGCGAGTTTCAGTGGTTGTTGCTACCTTTACCAAGAGCAGCTCACGCTGCACGCTTGTCACTGGATCTAGACGATCAATACTGATGACATTGACCAATTTATCAAGCTGAGCGATTACTTGATCAAGAGCATGTTCTTCAACCGCGATGACAATTGTCATGCGTGAAATGTGGTCATCTTCTGTTGGGCCTACAGCTAATGAGTCGATGTTGTAACCACGCCGTGAAAAGAGCGACGCTACGCGAGCGAGTACGCCTGGGCTATTTTCAACGAGAACTGACAGAGTGTGATTTGAGTTTGCCATCTGTATCAGAGCTCCTGTGAATCCCATACGGGTGCAAGAGATCGCACGGTTGTAATCAAATCATTAGAAGTGCCTGCGGCAACCATCGGCCAAACCATCGCATCACGATGGACGCTGAAATCAACAACGACCGGTTGATCATTGATTGACATTGCTTTTTCTATTACAGAATCAACCTCGTCGCGAGATTCTGCGCGCAAGCCTACGCAACCCATAGCTTCTGCAAGCAGAGCGAAATCTGGAATTCGCTTTGAATGCAGATCTGTATTGGAGTAGCGCTCGTTATAGAACAATGTCTGCCATTGGCGAACCATTCCAAGAGATTCATTATTAATAATTGCAATCTTTACCGGAATTTTATTGAGCGCACATGTCGTTAATTCCTGATTTGTCATCTGGAAACATCCATCGCCATCAATTGCCCAGACTGTTCGGTCGGGAGCGCCAACTTTGGCTCCCATTGCTGCAGGAACTGCAAAGCCCATGGTTCCAAGACCACCTGAATTAATCCATGAACGCGAACGTTCAAATTTAAGGAATTGAGAGGACCACATCTGATGTTGACCCACGCCTGCAACATAAATTGCCTCTGGACCAGCAATCTGACCTAATCTTTCAATAACAAATTGTGGTGAAAGAGAGCCATCTGTTGGGTGGTCGTAGCCCAATGGGAAATTTTCACGCCATCCATACACCTGATTCAGCCAAGGAGTGAGATCTGGCTGAGACTTCTTTAATTCCCTTTCGACAGCAGGAATCAGCGCTTTCAAAGATTCCTTTAAGTCACCAAGGAGAGGTACATCTACTTTGCGATTCTTACCGATTTCGGCAGGATCAATATCTGCATGAATTATTTTCGCGTTTGGTGCAAAGCTTGAAAGCTTGCCCGTCACTCGATCATCAAATCGTGCTCCGAGAGTGATGAGCAAATCTGCTTTTTGAAGAGCCGTAACTGCAGCTACCGTGCCGTGCATACCCGGCATACCAAGATGTTGAGGATGGCTATCTGGAAAAGCACCAAGAGCCATAAGTGTCGTCACAACTGGCGCACGAGTAATTTCGGCTAATTTCAAAAGTTCTTTATGCGCCTCCGCCTTAATGGCTCCGCCACCTACATAGAGAACTGGCTGTTTTGATTGTGCAATAAGAGCAGCCGCATCGCGAACATCGCCTTCGTTTGGAACGCTCTTTGGTTTGTAACCAGGAAGATCAACAGAAGTTGGATAATTAAATGTGGTCTGTGCAGAGAGCGCATCTTTAGAGATATCAACGAGTACAGCCCCAGGACGACCAGTTTCGGCAATATGAAATGCTTCGGCAATTGCACGTGGAATTTCGCGAGGATCGGTGACGAGAAAATTATGTTTTGTAACCGGCATCGTTATGCCACGGATATCTGCTTCTTGAAATGCATCAGTTCCGATTGCATTTGCATTGACCTGACCTGTGATTGCAACAACTGGAACTGAATCCATTTGTGCATCGGCAAGAGGAGTAACTAGATTCGTTGCACCTGGTCCAGAAGTTGCAATACAAACGCCTACGCGACCTGTTGCTTGCGCATAGCCAGTAGCTGCATGGCCAGCACCTTGTTCATGGCGAACAAGAATGTGACGAATTTTCGAATCGTATATTGGGTCATAGGCCGAGAGAATCGCGCCACCGGGGATACCAAACATGACATCCACACCTACATGCTCCAAAGATTTGACGAGAGATTGTGCCCCCGTAACGTGTTGTTCGCTCATGTTCATCCCCTTTCTTTTTCTTATGGTTCTGCGCCAAAATGAGAAAACCCTCAGTTTGTCCACTGAGGGTTAGCGCACGATCGTCTTGCTAGATCGCGCGCTCTCGAATCACCACGACTGTATAAGTCATATGCGTATTCTCGCTTACGGGCGCGAAGGGGTCAACCCCTACTCGAGAGTCGTCTCGCATAATGAGCCTGCATATGAGATAGCCTGCAGGAAATCAGGAAGTGACCGCTCCTTGTGATGCAGAACCCACAACCTTTGAATATTTGGCTAGCACTCCTCGCTTGTACTTATGTGCAATCGGGGCGAAATTCTTTCGGCGATCTGCAAGTTCATTTTCATCGACAAGCAAATCAAGTTCCCGCGTCACTGTATTGATGCGAATGCGATCGCCGTCTTTCACGAATGCGATGGGTCCGCCATCGACTGCTTCGGGTGCGACGTGACCCACACATAGACCAGTGCTTCCGCCAGAGAATCTTCCATCTGTAAGCAGGAGCGTTGATTTTCCTAAGCCTGCGCCTTTGATTGCGCCAGTGATCATTAACATTTCGCGCATACCCGGTCCACCTTTAGGACCTTCGTAACGAATCACAATGACATCGCCAGCTTGTATAGTTCCATTTTCAAGAGCTTCCATGGCAGCTTGTTCACGTTCGAATACTCGAGCTGGTCCTTCAAATTCTTCAACACCGACGCCAGCAGTTTTACAAACAGCGCCTTCAGGAGCGAGAGTTCCACGAAGAATTGTTATTCCACCACCAGCGGAGAGTGGGTTCTTAATGGAATGCAGGACTTCGCCATCAGGATCAAGCGGCTTTATCTCGGCAAGATTTTCTGCAAGAGTTTTTCCTGTAACAGTCAGCGCATCACCGTGGAGATAACCAGCATCTAAGAGTGCGCGCATGACGACGGGAATTCCACCCACCTTGTCTACATCTGTCATCACAAACTTGCCGAAAGGTTTGAGGTCACCTAATAGAGGAACCTTGGTGGAGATACGTTGGAAATCTTCGAGAGAGAGTTCAACTTCAGCTTCATTTGCAAGGGCAAGCAGATGGAGAACTGCATTTGTAGATCCCCCGAGCGCCATCACAACGGTAATAGCATTTTCAAATGCCTTCTTAGTCAAGATCTGACGAGTTGTGATTCCCTTGCGAATTAATTCAACGACTGCTGCACCAGACTTAATTGCATAGTCGTCGCGACGGCGATCAACCGATGGAGGTGAGGCAGAGCCTGGAAGTGAAAGGCCGATGGCTTCGCCCACTGCTGCCATCGTGTTGGCCGTGTACATACCGCCACATGCACCTTCGCCTGGACAAATTGCTCGTTCGATCTTGTCGACCTCTTCTTGGGAGATGAGTCCACGAGCACAAGCACCCACAGCTTCGAAAGCATCAATAATCGTGACATCTTTCCCATCGACATTTCCTGGAAGTGTGGAACCTGCATAAACAAATACAGCCGCTACATCGATACGTGCAGCTGCCATCATCATTCCTGGCAAAGATTTATCGCAACCAGCAAACATCACCATGCCATCTAGCCGTTCAGCTTGCATAACGGTTTCTACCGAGTCAGCAATCACTTCTCGAGAAACAAGAGAGAAGTGCATTCCTTCGTGGCCCATAGAAATACCATCTGAAACAGAGATTGTTCCAAATTGAAGCGGGTAGCCACCTGCATCAAGCACACCTCTGCGAGATGCTTTGGCGAGGCGATCAAGCGAGAGATTGCAAGGAGTAATTTCATTCCAGGATGACGCGATTCCAATTTGTGGTTTTGCAAAATCTTCATCTTGCATTCCAACTGCTCGAAGCATTCCTCGTGCAGGAGCGCGTTCAAGTCCATCAGTGACAAGACCAGAACGTGGCTTCATATTAGAGCTATTAGACATCTATTACCCCTGACCTAAATGTTTCAGCAACAATTCGCGAACTCGGGCAGCATCTGCTTGGCCGCCAGTCGATTTCATCACCGCACCTATTAAAGCTCCAGCAGCAGGAATATTTCCTCCTCGAACTTTTTCGGCGGTTTCTGGTTGCGCGACAATAGCGGCTTCAATAGCGCTCATAAGTGCACCATCGTCTGATACGACCTTGAGACCCCGCTTTTCCATCACTTCTTTAGCGCGACCCTCTTTGTTGATTATTCCTTCAACAACTTGGCGTGCAAGTTTGTCTGTGAGCTCACCGGATGCAATGAGGGAAATAACTTCAGCGACATCTGAAACTTGAATGAGCTCTGTAGGAGCAACCTCTCGCTCATTCGCAATACGAGAAATTTCGCCAAGCCACCATGTACGCGCCTTCGTTGGATCAGCACCCAAACGAACAGTTGCTTCAACAGTATCGAGAAGTTCGGCATTGATCATCGCTGCCATCTCTTTATCTGGAACACCCCACGCTTCTTGCAAGCGCTTGCGGTGTATAGATGGTTTTTCGGGAAGAGCAACACGCAAAGTCTCAATCCAAGCGGTATCAGGTGCCACAGGCACTAAGTCAGGTTCTTGGAAGTAGCGATAGTCCTCAGCAGTTTCCTTCGAACGGCCACTGCGAGTTTCTCCAGATTCTTCGAGGAAGTGGCGAGTCTCCTGTTTGACCTTACCGCCTTCTTTCAAAATATTTCCCTGACGAACCATCTCTCCAAAAATTGCACGTTCGACAGAGCGTAAAGAGTTTACGTTCTTAGTTTCAGAACGAGTACCGAGTTCACCGGAACCAAGCGGTGCAAGAGATACGTTTGCGTCGCATCGAAGTGATCCTTGCTCCATCCGCACATCTGACACTCCTAGCGAACGGAGGATGTCTCGAAGTTCAGTGACATACGCACGAGCTACTTGCGGCGCATACTTTCCGGTGCCAGGGATAATCTTTGTAACTATTTCCATCAATGGAATTCCAGCGCGATTGTAATCAAGCAATGAATGTTCCGCGCCATGGATGCGACCAGTTGCACCACCAACGTGAAGAGATTTTCCAGTGTCTTCTTCCATATGAACGCGTTCGATATTTACACGAAAGGTCTTAGGGCCTTCATCGGTTTCAATTTCTACATCGAGGAAGCCATCAAAACAAATCGGTTCGTCATATTGCGAAGTCTGGAAGTTTTTCGGCATATCAGGGTAAAAGTAGTTCTTACGAGCAAAACGACTAAAAGGTGCAATTTTGCAATTGAGTGCTAAACCAATCTTGATTGCGGACTCAATTGCAACCTGATTCACTACTGGCAAGGATCCAGGTAATCCAAGACAAACTGGACAAGTTTGTGTATTTGGTTCAGCACCGAATGTTGTGGCACAGCCACAGAACATCTTTGTGTTTGTATTTAGTTCAACGTGAACTTCGAGCCCTAAAGTAGGTTCAAATTGCGCGACTACATCATCATATGTAAGCGACATTATTTATTCACCTGTCCTAATTTAGGCGCAAGAGACATCAAGGGACCGCCCCACTTTGAGGCGAGCGCGGCTTCCAAAGTTCCACCTACTTGATACATCAAATCATCTTTCATTGCCGGTGACATGATCTGGAATCCGACCGGCAAATTATCTTCAGGAGCGAGACCGGCTGGAAGACTCATACCTCCGATGCCAGCAAGATTCACCGGGATAGTTGCGATGTCATTGAGGTACATCGCCACCGGATCATCTACTTTATCTCCAATTTTAAATGCTGTGGTTGGAGCAGTTGGTGACACGAGCACATCAGCCTTTTCAAAAGCAGCAGCATAATCACGCATAATGAGTGTGCGAACTTTTTGAGCTGAACCGTAATAAGCATCGTAATAACCTGAAGAGAGTGCGTACGTTCCAAGAATGATGCGGCGCTTTACTTCGCGTCCAAATCCTGCCTGGCGAGTCAAATTCATGACTTCCTCTGCGCTGCGTGAACCATCATCACCAACGCGAAGGCCGTAGCGCATCGAATCAAAACGTGCGAGATTCGAGGAGCATTCGGAAGGCGCAATTAAGTAATAGGCAGGCAGTGCATAAGTGAAGTTAGGGCATGAAACTTCGACTACTTCGGCACCTGCCTTCACCAATTCTTCAACCGCTTCATTAAAACGTTGAAGAACGCCAGCTTGGTAACCATCACCTTGCAATTCTTTTACGACGCCAATTTTGAGACCTTTGACATCTAATTTCTTTGCAGCTGCAACTACCGCGGGAACTGGTTGATTGATAGAAGTTGAATCTCTTTCATCGTGCCCGGCAATTGCTTCGTGCAGAAGTGCTGCATCAAGAACTGTTCGCGCACATGGACCTGCTTGATCAAGTGAAGAAGAGAATGCGACTAGGCCATAACGAGAGACGCCACCATAAGTTGGCTTGACTCCAACAGTTCCTGTCACTGCTGCTGGCTGGCGAATCGAGCCGCCAGTATCAGTTCCGATTGCTAACGGAGCTTCAAATGCTGCGAGTGCAGCAGAAGATCCGCCACCAGATCCACCTGGAATGCGTGACAAATCCCATGGATTATGGGTTGGTCCGTAGGCAGAATTTTCTGTAGATGAACCCATTGCAAATTCATCCATGTTGGTTTTTCCAAGGATGACGATGTCATTCTTCTTAAGGTTTGCTACCACAGTCGAGTCATACGGTGGACGCCATCCTTCGAGCATCTTGGATCCGCATGTTGTCGGAACTCCCTTTTGAGCCATCACATCTTTAAGTGCGAGTGGCACTCCAGCAAGAGGTGAAAGTTTTTCACCTCGAGCACGCTTTGCGTCTACCTCTGCAGCTTGAGCAAGTGCTCCTTCTTTATCCTTATAGAGAAAGGCATGCACATCTCCATCTACTTCTTCAATACGTGCAAAGTGTTGGTTTGCTAATTCGACTGCAGAAATTTCTTTTTTTGAAAGTGCTTCTGCTTGTTCTGAGGCGCTCTTGAAAATCATGCTCATTCTTCACCGAGAATCTGTGGCACTTTGAAGCGTTGCTCTTCTTGAGCAGGGGCACCCGATAGCGCTTCTTCAGGAGTAAGAGATGGACGCACAATATCTGGACGTACAACATTGTTAAGAGGTAATGGGTGGGAGGTCGGAGGCACATCAGATTTAGCTGCTTCTTGCACGCGATCAACTGCATTTAAAATGACTTGCATTTCAGCAGAGAGATGATCGAGCTCCTCGGAACTCATTTCAATTCGAGCAAGACGCGCAAGGTGGGCGACTTCATCGCGGGAAATTGCGGTCATGTCCCAACTTTAGCGGATTTGTCCAGTGCCCCAAACAATCCAAGTTGTCGTCGTCATTTGCTCAAGACCCATTGGCCCTCGCGCATGTAGCTTCTGATTAGAAATACCTATCTCAGCCCCAAAGCCCATTTGTTCGCCATCGGTGAATCGAGTTGATGCATTCACCATAACAGCTGCACAATCTGAGAGAGCAATAAATTGTTGAGCATGCAAATCGTTCTCGGTGACGATTGCCTCTGTGTGGTTGGTTCCAAATCGTGCAATGTGATCCGTAGCGGCCACTAAGGAAGGAACAATTCCAACATTCATTATCATTGCGTTGTATTCGCTCCCCCAATTTTCATCAGATGCGATCTCTACAGGAATCTGTAATGCATCCGCAAAATTCTTGGTTTTGGAATCAGTAAACAGTGAAACCCCTGCTTCATGGAGCGCTTTGAGGGCAATGGGCATGAATGATTCTGCAACTCTTTCATGTACCAACAAAGTTTCAGCAGCATTACAAACAGATGGGCGATCCGTCTTTGAATTAATAAGAATGGGAAGGGCCTTCTGTAAGTCTGCATCTTCATCAATATAGACATGGCAAACCCCGGCTCCTGTTTCAATTGTCGGTACCGATGAATCATCAACCACTCGACGAATAAGTTCAGCGCTGCCGCGTGGAATTACAAGATCAACTTTCCCGCGAGCATGGAGTAGATCACCAACAGTGGATCGATCGTCTGCTGGAATATTTTGAATTACTTCTGGAGAAATGTTGGTCTTTGATAAGGCTTGTTTCATCACCTTAATCAAAGCTCTATTACTTTCTGATGCGCTTGAAGATCCGCGAAGCAAGGCTGCATTGCCAGATTTCAACAAGATGCATGCAGCATCGATAGTGACGTTAGGCCTAGCTTCATAAACCATTCCAACAACACCAAATGGAACGGTGACTTGCTTAAGGTGTAAACCGTTGGAAAGCGTTCGCTCATTGATAACTCTTCCGAGGGGATTCGGGAGGTTTGCAACTTGCCGCGCTCCATCAGCTATAGATTTAATGCGCGAGATATCTAAATAGAGGCGATCCTGCATTCCAGGAGCCATGCCCGACTCAATTGCTCGTTGCATATCTTTTTGGTTGGCAACAAGTATCAATTCCACTTCTTGCAGCAGGGCATCAGCAATCAAATTGAGGGCCAACGAGCGCTCGGCATCGGAAGCAGCAACTAAAGTCCGCGCAGCCTTTCGCGCCACATCCGCAAGTTGATGAACTGATGCTTCCATTGGGTAAGAGTAGAGGGGATACTGGGGGCTATGAAATTTCTCCGCAAAACAATCGTTTCTCTTGCAGTTATATATGGACTTCTATGGGGCGTCACTCTCTATATTCATTACCCTGCTCCATACCAAGCGGTGAAACTTGGACTGGCACCAGCATCAAAGACGCCAGATTTAATGCCAGCACATGTCATTGCCCCGTCGAATAACCCAATAGAACTTACCCGCGCTGCGGAACCAATGCCTCAATTTGTTGACTTTAACGGCAAAAAAGTGACGTGGCAGGAATTCCTCGATCAGTCATACACCAACGCGTTCCTAGTACTGCGTAACGGCGTTTTAACTTATGCATATTACAAAGACGGATTTAATGACACACGAAGAATGCCTTCATATTCGGTAGGAAAAACAATGCTCTCAATTGTTGTTGGTCAGCTCATTGATCAAGGCAAGATGAAAGAGAGCGACAAATTTGTTGACTACTTCCCTGAATATAAGACAGGAACTTCTTTCGACAAGATAACTCTCAAAGACTTACTTGATATGCGCAGCGGTGTTGGTGTTTCCGACAACTATCCGACCGGGCCACAAGGGTGGGGTGTTGCAATTGCTCAAATGTATGCAACAACTGATATGAATTGGTTCATTAAGAACAATCGCAAGATGGCATTTGAGCCTAATTCAAAAGCAGAGTACCGAAGCGTCGATCCTCAACTGGTTGGAATGATGGTGAAGAAAGTTATTGGAGAAAAAATCTCAGATTATTTCAGCACCCACATTTGGCAGCCTGTGGGCGCCACAACCGCAGCTACCTGGAATGTCGATCGAGTGGGTGGAATCGAGAAAACGTTCTGCTGCTTCAACGCTGCAGCTCCTGACTACGCAAAAGTCGGCTTGATGTTGATGAACAATGGAATGGTTGGATCAAAGCGCATCTTGAGCGAATCCTGGATCAAACGGATGAGCACATCCGTTGAAACTCTCGACGGCTGGGGTTATAGCGCCTATACATGGCATCCATTTGAGGGAATCGACATGATGGATGGCTTACACGGCCAATATGTATTCATTGATCGAGCAACCAGAACAGTTATTGTGAAGCTGAGCGATGTGCCGACCGCTATGAAACTTGCAGTACCCACAGCTAAAGTGATGATGGGTATTTCAAAACACTAGCTGAGTAAAACTAAATCGTCCCGGTGAACAAGTTCGCGTTCGAACTCTGCTCCAAGTGTCGCCGCGAGCTCCTTTGTGCTCTTTCCAAGCATTTGGGGAATATCTGTCGCATCAAATGCAACTAGTCCACGTGCGATTACGGTCCCATTTAATGAAACAAGTTCTACTGTATCTCCGGAGATGAATTCACCTTCGACAGATATAACTCCGGCTGGAAGGAGCGAAACTCCACGTTCTTTAATTGCAGTTACTGCGCCATCATCAAGCATCAGTCGACCGCGAGGTGTTGATGCATGCTCTAACCAGAGCAAGCGAGAAGGTTTGCGGTCACGCACAGGAGCAAAATACGTACCTACATCTTTTCCTAATAGCGCATCAGAAAGTTTCTCGAGTGAGGTAAGAAGCATTGCAACTCCAGCTCCATTTGCAATACGAGCAGCATCAATCTTTGTCACCATGCCACCGCTGCCGACTCCAGCAGAACCAACACCACCAATTTCAATATTCGTGAGTGTTGCAACGTTTGCAACTTCGCCGATGCGTTGAGCCCCTGGTTGAGCAGGAGGTGCGTCATAGAGCGCATCAATATCACTGACGAGCACCAAAAGTTCAGCGCCAATTAAGTGGGCAATAAGAGCAGCTAATCGATCATTATCTCCAAAGCGAATTTCCTGCACTGCAACGGTGTCATTTTCATTAACAATAGGGACAACTCCAAGTTGAAGCAATTTGAAGAGTGTGCGTTGGGCATTTTGGTAATGCGAACGCCGTACAACGTCATCAATCGTGAGAAGAATCTGTGATGAAAGGAGATGATGTTTTTGAAATCCTTGGTTGTAATGTGCAATTAAAAGACCTTGGCCTACAGATGCAGCAGCTTGCTGGGTCGCTAAATCTTTTGGCCTAGAACTCAGGCCCAATGGCGCTAAGCCCGCGGCGATTGCGCCGGATGACACAAGCACAACTTCTTTGCCCTGCGAGCGAAGTTTCGCCACCAGATTAACAAGTTGTTCAATCTTGGAAGGATCGAGCTGCTCGCCAGCTTTGCCAGTCAGAGTGGATGAACCAACTTTGACGACTACTCGCTTCGCGCCAGAAATTAGTTCGCGTGACATTATTTTTTCTCTTCGCCTTCAATTCTTGGCGAGCGAGGATCAGCAATGTTGTACTCCCATTGCTGAGATATTTCATCATCCGAAAGTTGATCGATGGCATCTTCTACATAACGTCCAGCCCATGGTGATTCAATGCGAATATCTGTTCCGCGTGGTCCAGCCAGGAGTTCTGCTCCTGCCTCGATAGTTGGTTCCCAATCGAATACAACCGCAGAATCGCCTTCTCCAATGCGAACTTCATCTTTGGCTTTTGCTCCGGCTTTGAAGAGCGCCTTTTCAACACCAAGATTTGCAAGCCGATCTGCAAGATAACCAATCGCTTCGGCATTTCCAAAATCGGTTTGGCGAACGAAGCGCTCGGGCTTTTCACCGAGTACAGTAAATGAACCATCCGCATTTGCAGTAACTGTGAAACCTTTATCGTTAACGGCCACTGGTCGGAGAACAATACGGGTCTTCTCTTCTTCGACCTTGTTCTTTCGGAAATCTTGGATGACTCGCGCCATTCCATAAATCAACTCTTGCAAGCCGATGTGTGCAGCGGCTGAGATTTGATAGACCTCATATCCACGTTCGCGCAACGTTCCTTCGACCATGTCAGCCATAGCCTTGCCATCTGGTAAATCAATTTTATTGAGCGCAATAATCCGTGGACGATCTGCGAGTCCGCCATAGTGCTTTAGCTCTTCTTCGATAATCTCAAAATCTTTAATGGGATCTCGATCTGTTTCAAGTGTTCCGCAATCAAGTACATGCACAAGAGCTGCGCAACGTTCAACGTGACGAAGGAATTCATGCCCAAGACCCTTGCCTTCTGAAGCTCCAGGAATGAGTCCGGGAACATCAGCCACTGTAAAACGAGTATCACCGGCCTGCACAACACCAAGATTTGGAACGAGAGTCGTGAAGGGATACTCCGCAATCTTGGGGCGAGCGGCAGATATTGAAGCAATCAGTGAAGACTTGCCTGCAGATGGGAAGCCAATTAAACCAATATCGGCAACGCTCTTTAGTTCGAGTATGAGGGTGCGTTCTTCGCCCTCTTCACCTTTAAGAGCGAAACCTGGTGCGCGTCGTTTGGAAGATGCAAGTCCTGCATTTCCCAATCCACCCTTGCCACCCTGTGCAGCCATAAAACGCGTGCCATATCCGACAAGATCAGCTAAAACATTTCCATTTTCGTCTTTGACAACTGTTCCATTTGGAACTGGAAGAATCAGATCCTCGCCATCTGCGCCATTGCAAAAGTCGCCATAACCAGGGCGCGCATTAGTAGCTTTGCGATGTGGACGGTGATGAAAATCTAGAAGCGTAGTTGTATCGCTATCGACGACAAGAACTATGTCTCCGCCACGTCCACCGTTGCCGCCATCTGGACCACCGAGTGGTTTAAATTTTTCGCGATGGATAGAGACGCAACCATCTCCTCCATTACCTGCTGAAGCATGAAGTACAACGCGATCTACAAACGTTGCCATAGTTACACCTCCCTCGAAACTATCTAGAAACTATCTAGAAACTATCTCCAAAATAAAAATGCGGGCCCGCATTACGCGGACCCGCATAAAAATATCCGCGTTAAGCGACCGGAACGATATTTACAACTTTGCGACCGCGAGCGCGACCAAACTCAACTGCACCTGCAGCGAGCGCAAACAAAGTGTCATCCTTACCGATGCCAACATTTGCTCCTGGGTGGAAAACTGTTCCGCGTTGGCGAACCAAAATTTCTCCACTCTTTACAACCTGTCCACCAAAACGCTTGATGCCAAGATATTGAGCATTTGAATCGCGACCGTTACGGGTAGACGAGACACCCTTTTTACTTGCCATGTTTCACTCTCCCCTTACTTGTTAATTCCGGTGATTTTGACCTTGGTCAATTGTGAACGGAAACCTTGACGGCGGCGATAGCCAGTCTTGTTCTTGTAACGAAGAATGTGGATCTTTGGACCCTTTGTTTCTTCAAGAACTTCGCCAGCAACCTTGACGGATGCGAGCGCCTTTGGATCTGAAGTTACTGATGCTCCATCTACAAGAAGAACTGCAGGGAAGGTGACTTGTGCGCCAACTTTTGCATCAATGCGATCAACGATAATGGTGTCGCCTACAGCAACTTTCTCCTGGCGACCGCCAGCTTTTACAACCGCATACATTTCGATTTACCTCTTCTTGTTGGAAATACTTTTAGCTCGGCTTACCCGAAAGCAGACGCTAAGGGTACGGATTGACCCGCCCTAGGGTCAAACTGAGCCTGAAATTACCCTTCTGGAGTGATAATTCCCGTTGAGACTGCTCGCCGACGCTTCTTATCTCGCTTATTTCCACGATTCTCATCGCTTGGAATTGAGGCTTCAGCCACGACATCTGCGAGTTCAGATTGATCATTTTGGACTTCTTCATCCTCATGGCTCTGAGGCACATAACGAATATCGGTGTCTTTATCGAGGGCAGTTTTACGAACTGGCTCGGAGTGAATGTGAATTCCTCGACCACCACAAGATTCGCACGTGGTTGAGAAAGCCTCGATCAAACCTTGTCCGACACGCTTGCGCGTCATTTGAACAAGCCCAAGTGAAGTCACTTCGGCAACTTGGTGTTTTGTACGGTCGCGGCCCAAACATTCAACAAGGCGACGTAAGACTTGATCTCTGTTGGATTCAAGAGCCATATCAATAAAGTCAATCACAACAATTCCACCTAGGTCGCGCAGGCGTAATTGACGTGCAATTTCTTCCGCGGCTTCCATATTGTTTTTGGTGACCGTCTCTTCGAGATTTCCACCCTTACCGATAAATTTTCCTGTATTAACGTCGATGACGACCATCGCTTCAGTTCTATCAATAACTAGTGATCCGCCAGATGGCAAATAAACCTTGCGATCAAAAGCTTTAGCTAGTTGCTCGTCAATACGATGTTCTGTAAAGAGATCCCGTTGACCTGTCCACTTCTCAATCTTTGAAGTGAGCTCTGGTGCAATATGGCCAAGATAATTATTGATGTCATCCCACGCTTGCTCGCCTTGAACTATGAGCTGGCGGAAATCCTCATTAAAGATGTCGCGAATAACGCGGACTGTGAGATCAGGTTCGCTATAGAGAAGTGATGGAGCGGTCGTTGAAGAATCCTGCGACTTCTTCTCGATTTCTTCCCATTGAGCCTTTAGGCGATTGACGTCGTTATGCAACTCTTCTTCAGATGCACCCTCTGCAGCGGTACGAACAATAACGCCTGCATCGTCAGGAACTACATCTTTCAAAATTTGCTTGAGGCGGGAGCGCTCTTGCTCTGGAAGCCTGCGACTGATTCCACTCATCTCTCCACTTGGTACATAAACAAGGTAACGACCAGGAAGAGAAATCTGACTTGTAAGGCGCGCGCCTTTTTGGCCTATCGGATCTTTGGTTACTTGAACGAGTACAGACTGACCCGTCTTCAAGACATGTTCAATCTTTCGATCGGAAGATTCAGCCATTCCCGCTGCATCCCAATTAACTTCGCCAGCGTAGAGAACAGCGTTACGACCTTTACCAATATCAACGAATGCTGCTTCCATTGAGGGAAGCACATTTTGAACTTTTCCAAGGTAGACGTTGCCGACGTAGGAAATATTTG
>CAYRJB010000011.1:0-22905 GCA_964424485.1 uncultured Actinomycetes bacterium | reverse complement strand
AAGAGTTTCCGGCAGTGACTCGACCTGCAGGGCGGAATGGAGTTTTAAGTCCAGCGAGCGCCTCCATTGTCGTACCTGGACGTGGCGGCTCGTCTTGAGTTGCAACGCCATAGCCAAGTTCCACGCTGCGAACTGCGACCGGGATTAAATCTTTTTGAATTTCACCTTTTGCATATGCAGCAGCGGTTTTATCTTGAGATGCGATGGCATATTTATCCGAACGCTCTTTCGTTAAATGAGGAAATTTATCGTGCAACCTTTCAGCAGTTGCTCCCATCGCCAGCGCATCTTGATCAACAAGTCTTTCTGCAAGATAGCGCGGATTGGGATCCATTCCATCACCGATGGGATGGTTGCCCATATGCTCAACACCACCTGCGATCGCTAACTCATATGCACCCGCAGCGATAGATGAAGCAAGTGTTGTAACAGATGTCATCGCACCAGCGCACCAACGATCGATGGAATATCCAGGAACAGTATTGGGAAGTCCCGCGAGGAGGGCTGCGCTTCGTCCGATGTTCATGCCCTGATCGCCAGCTTGTGTTGCTGCCGCGATTGCAACATCGTCATAAGCGTTGAGCGGAATGTTTGGATTTCGTTCGAGCAAACCTCGAATGACTCGAACCATAATGTCATCGGCGCGGGTATTTACATAGAGACTGCCGGCTTTTCCAAACGGAGAACGGACCGCGTCAACAATGACCGGGCGATTTCCACCTAAAGATTGCATCGACTTGCTCATAGCTCATCCCCACTTCTAATTGTGGGTCTGAGGTTACTCGTGAGTAATGAAAAAGGGAACTATCTCAGGATTTTGAGAGCTCTGAAGTCTAGGCAGAGACCGGGGTCGCGCTCTTAGCTGGAACGCGAGGTTTGAGATAGAGCTTCAAGGTAATTGAAATATAGAGAGCGATGATGAGCCAGCTCGCAACAGAGGGGAGTGTGAAGCCAGCAAATTCAGCGACATCACCCAGACCCATCTTCAAAACGCTTGCAGCAATGAGAATTAAACCAACACCTGTGTAGGTAAAGAATTTGGAAAGATTGATTTTGATCGAACGACGATAGACCATAACTCCCAGGACAACTGCAGCAGCAAGTCCGGTAACAAGACCGATGAGAGGCGCGGCTGTTTGGCCTAGCGTCTTAAAGCTTGCATAGAGGAAGAGCGAGGTCTCAAGTCCTTCACGTGCGACGGAGAGAAAAGCAGTTGAAACCAATCCCATAGCGCCAATAGTGATTGCGTGATCAAGCTTGGAGTGCAGCTCCCGACTGAGGTGGCGCGCGGTGCGCTGCATCCAGAAAACCATCCAGGTAACAAGAACTACTGCTGTTATTGATGTGACACCTGCGAAGAGAACCTCGGCCGTCTCGGTTAATCCATTGGATGTGAAAGTCAGAAATGCGCCAAATCCCAGAGAAACTGCAACGGCTAGTCCAATTCCTGCCCATATAGCGCTCTTGGCGCCAGCACGCCCTGATTTAGAGACATAGGCGAAGAGAATGCCGATAATGAGCGAAGCCTCGAGCCCTTCACGGAGGGTTATAAGGAAGGTGTTGAACACGGTGCGAGCCTACGCCTGAGGATCGTATTTACGCAACTCAAATGTTGCGAAATTCGTCACTCTCCGTTGGTTGGTTCTACAGGCTCGGTCGTTGGTTCAGTGGTCGGCTCGGTGGTCGGCTCAGTGGTCGGAAGGGCGACGGGCTCAGTTGCGACCATAGCGTCGAGAAGAAGTGGGGCCACGAGATCAATCTGCCATTCACGTGCATCTGCGCTCGCTAGCTTCTCTCGAATATAGCTTTCGAGTTCTATTCCAAGAAGTCCGACGGGAGGCTCGCTCCACGTAAGTTGTCGAAGTGCTTCGGGGGAGATGAGGTTCTCAACCGGCATAGCTAATTCTCCAGCATGGGTCATGGTTGCAAGACGTGCATGAGTAAGTCGGGCATAACCCAAAGGATTTTTCTCTTTCCAAATTTTTGGAGGAGGAAGAGTATTTCCGCGAATTTTCATTTCTGGAAGATCGCGATCATCTAAAGCCAGCGCCTTTTGATAGTGCGCAAACCATTCCGTAGTTGGTAAATCTTGATGACGCGTACGGCGTTTAATCATTTTAGAGAATTCCGCAACTGTTGCTGGCTTGGTTACTGCCACTTCCGTCAAGGTTTCATCATTGAAAATTCGCCCCGGAGCTATATCAACAGATTTCGCATATGCGTCTCTAATTGTCCAGAGTTCACGAATCACCGCAAGGGTTCTTCTATCTTTGACCTTGTGCATACCCGATGTGCGTCGCCATGGATCTTTACGTTCTGGTCTGCCTGAAGGGTTTGTGAAGACTTTAAGAATGTGTTGAAAGTCGGCAATTGCCCACTTCAATTTATCTTGCTGAACGAGGAGCTCTTCTACTTTCTCTTTCAAGTCAACAAGAACGTCCACATCGAGGGCTGCATAGACTAACCATTCATCTTTAAGTGGCCTTAAGGACCAGTCGACAGCGCTATGTTCTTTCGCCAAGGCAAGATCGAGGAGAGCTTCACTTAAAGGTCCAAGTCCAACTCTTTCACAACCAGCAATTCTCGCTCCTAATTCAGTATCAAATAGAGAGGACGGTTGGATTCCCAATTCGACCAAACAAGGTAGATCTTGGGTACTTGCATGGATAATCCATTCAACATCTGAAAAAGTTTCAGACAATTTATTCCACAACGAGTTGTCGGTAATAGCAATCGGATCAATAAGGTGGAGCCCACCGTCGCGACGGAAGATTTGAATCAGATACGCCCTTTGCGAATAGCGATATCCAGAGGCTCTCTCCGCGTCTATGGCAATGGGGCCATGTCCACCTTGCAAAGTTGTAATTGTTGTAAGAAGAGCTTCATTGGAGTCAACCAATGGCGGCAAGCCGTGACGAGGTTCTAAAAGTGGAGTTGCCATTGAGAATTAAAAACTACCTTCGAGGTGAGATTGCTGTGACGCCCTCAGGTATTGGCTCGAGTGAACATGCTAGTTCGAGGAGCTCAAGCCAGGCACGCATATGGTTTGCCACATTTTTTCCCTGAACAGGAGTCCATGAAGCGCGAACTTCAACCTCGGAATCATCTTCACGATCTGCAAGCATTCCAAATGCGACAGAAGCAACGCGAGTCACTGTTCCGCTTGGAGCGACATAATCACAACCATGTTTGCGCAGTGAATCCATCAGCCAAGCCCAACCCACATCACACATCAAGGGGTCATTTGCCATTTCTGCATCAATAGCTGCACGCGCATATGTCACACAACGAAATTCACCACTCCAGCCATCTTGTCCCACAGGATCGTGTAATAAAACAAATCGACCTGTTGCAGAGGCGCTATCTCCCGAGAGTACTTCGACGTTAAATGCAACGGCATGAGGCGCTAGTTTTTGCGGCGCAGGAACTTCTTCGATGTTGATTTCAGGGCGAGGTTTAATTGCTCGGATTTCTGCGACTGCTCGCTCGAAATCAGAGATTGCCATCACCGTCTTAGTTTAGATTCGAACTCTGCCTTTGCCTTGAAGCCACGCGAGCGTCAAGTAAGAAAGTAAGTTGGAAGCGATACTCTTGGTCAAATGAGCACTCTTCTTGCATTGGCCGCGGCAGTGGTATTTGGAACTATTGATTACATCGGTGGGCACCAATCCAAGAAATACAAGGTCATTGCTGTCTCAGGCGGAGCGCATATCGTCGGGCTCTCTGTCGGTATCTTGCTAGTCCTCATTACCGGATCGTGGATCTCACCTACATGGGGCTTTGATGGTTATTTACTACCAGGCGTTTTGGCTGGAGTCGTTGGCTTTATCGGACTGAATGCATTCTTTGCTGGGCTTTCAACTGGGAAAATGGGAGTCGTTTCTGCGATCTCATCACTCTCGACAATTATCCCTGTCTCAATTGCTCTTCTCACTGGTGAAAAACCTTCTAGCCTTGTAGCTCTTGGAATGGCAATTGCAATCATTGGGGGTTTCACAGCAAGCGGACCTGAGATTCGCGGGGGAGTTGGGGTGAAGCCAATTCTCTATGGAGTTGCTGCGGCGCTCTTCTTTGGCATTGGTGTCTATTTCATTACCCTCGGGTCGAAGACAAGTGCTTTACTGACGATGACAGCAATGCGAATTCCAACCGTTTCATTCGTGATAATCCTTGCACTCATTACAAAATCAATGGGCGGCATTGATGGCGCAATAATTAAATCTCTTCTCATCGTTGGTTCCGGAGATTTTATTGCAAATATCTTGTTAGGAGTTGCCTCTACTCGCGGCCTAGTTTCTGTTGCCGTTGTGCTTGCTGGCCTCTATCCAGTTGTTACCGCCATATGGGCTTACTTTCATTCCCATGAACGTCTTCACGCGATCCAATATTTTGGAATTATCGCAACCATCACTGGGGCCTCGATAATTTCCTTTGCATCTGCTTAAGCTGATTTTCTTTTAAAGCGAAGAAAAGCTTCTTGTAAATATACTTCTCGACTGTCCTCTTCAAAATTAGCCAATAAAATTTCCAAGTCAATTATGTTCTCACCAGGCGTTCCTGCTACCTGTGTAAGATGAAGTTCGTCAACGAGATTGTCTTGAATTGCCTGAAGCAAAAGAGTTCGACCGCATTCAAGGAGAATCCTGCCGGTCGCGTTGGTAACAGCCTCGGATATGGTGCCATTGAAGGCGCGAGCAAGTGGGTTCGAGGCTGCTCGACCAGACAATTCCGATCGAGTGATAACCAAGAGAGTCACTGGAGTCTTTTCATATGGCTCCAATCGCGCAGTTGCGCCTCCCACAATGATCAGATCGGCAGTTGAACGAAGTTGGTGAAAACGTGCTCTATCTCGCTGGGTTGTAAGTCCGATCGAGCTACCACCGGCTGACGTTGAGCCGTCTTGTGCAACCACAAGGTTGGCTAGAACGTGTCTGCTTGCCATAGAGCAAACCTACCCCCACCAATGTCAGTGGTCATCTCTACCGTTATCACTATGAAGATAAATTGTGATGACTGTGTCAAGAAAAATTCGAGAAGCGACTGTGATGATTGCGTGGTGACGCTCATACTCAATATCGATGAACGCCAATCAATTATCTCGCCCAGCCAGGTGAGTGCAATCTCTGTGCTTTCTGAGAGCGGGTTGATTCCGCCTCTGCGCTATACAAGTTGATTCTCAGCCACTTTTACGCGTAATTTGCGCGCACGTTTGTCTCATGAACAGCGCGTTCGTTACCCTTGGGCTGGTGAGGTCGATGATGAGAGTGCGCATTGTTGCGCCTGTAGCGCTCAGCGCAATCGTTACATCATCCCTCCTTTCACCTGCACACGCAGCTCCCAATCTTGCGACCGTTCAAGCTCAAGTCCGCGCTCTTCAAGAAGATGCCGCAGCTGCAGCTGAAAATGCCCAACAGGCTCAGGTTGAATTTAATAAATTAAATAAACAGCTAGCTTCTGTTCAGCAGCAAGCGAAACAGCAGGCAGGCAATCTCGATTCGCTGAAAAAGAGTCTAGGCGCAATTGCATCCGAGCAATATAAAACTGGGGGAATGAGCCAAAGTCTTGAACTGCTCTTCTCTTCAAATCCTTCGCTCTATCTCAATGCCGCAGGTTCCCTTGAAAACATTACAAAGAAAAAGACTCTCCAACTCCGTAAGTATGCGGTAGCCAAGCAACGTCTTACTGCTACCTCGTTGACGGTGAATGACAAGATTTCTTTAGCTGAAAAAGCTAAAGCTCGTTACGTGGCACAACTCAAAGCAGCTAACGCTAAGTTGGCACAGGCCCAGGCGCTTTTAGACAAGCTCAGCAAAGCCGAACGCGAGAGATTGCTGGCATTGCAAAATAGCGCTGAAGATGCAGATCAAGCCGCTTCGCTCGCGCTTGCGGCAAAAGCGAATCTTGGATCTGGTCGCGGCGCGATAGCGTTGAAATTCTCTATTAAACAAATTGGCGATCGATATGTATTTGGCGCAGCAGGTCCAACTCTTTGGGATTGCTCTGGATTAACAATGCGTGCATTCCAAGCATCGGGTGTATCCCTGCCACATTCAGCAGCGGCTCAAATGCGTTATGGCAAGCAGGTGAGCTTTGCAAGCCTGAAGCCAGGTGATCTTGTCTTCTTTAATCACGGTGGTCGTTCCTATGTGTCTCACGTAGGTATTTACCTTGGAGCTGGGCGTATGGTGCATGCGCCGCGTCCGGGTGCTCGTGTAAAAGTCACCGATTTTGGAACGCGTTTTGGCAGCCTTCGCTTTGCTGGCGCACGTCGTATTTAGTGTCGAAGATGTCGGAGAAGCGCCATACCCTCCTTATCACCAATGATTTAGGGCCGCACGCCGGAGGAATCGAATCATTCATTCTCGGATTGATTGGTGAAATGGATGGAAAGCAAATTGTCATCTATACATCGACAGAAGCAGGTTGTGAAGAATTCGATCGTGAACTTCATTCGCGTTATGGTGTTGTTGTCGTGCGCGACAAATCCCGGATGTTGCTTCCAACCCCTCGAGTGAATCGAGCAGTAGCGAAGGTCTTAGAGCGTTACGAGTCTGAGTACGTATGGTTTGGAGCCGCTGCTCCTCTTGGGCTCATGGCTGGACTTCTGAGAAAGCGCGGCGCAAAGAGAATTGTCGCGCTCACCCATGGCCATGAAGTCTGGTGGGCAAAAGTTCCACTCTTCTCGCTTGCTTTGCGACTCATGGCTCGAAATATCGATGTGATTACATACCTTGGCGAATTCACAAAAAATGCTATGCGACCTGCGTTCGGATCAAAAGTTCGCATGGAAAGAGTTGCACCAGGGATTGATACTTCACATTTTTCGCCAGGTGAACGTGATCAGAAATTGCTTCATCAATATGGCTTATCAAATAAAAAAGTTATTGTGTGCGTTGGCAGGCTTGTTCGTCGCAAAGGACAAGATCGTCTTGTTGAGGCAATGCCGGGCATTCTTGCACAGCATCACGATGCTCATCTTTTGGTGGTGGGTCGCGGTGGATATGTAAAACACTTGCAAAAAAGGGTGAAGAAGCTTGGTATATCTGAGCACGTTACTTTTGTCGGAAGAATTAAATTTGACGAGCTTCCGCTTTATATCCGTCTTGGAGATATTTTTGCCATGCCTTCTCGCTCTCGCTATGCAGGTCTTGAAGTCGAAGGACTTGGAATTGTCTATCTCGAAGCAAGCTCATGCGGCATCCCTGTGGTCGCAGGCGCATCAGGAGGCGCACCCGATGCCGTTCTTCAAGGGGAAACAGGAGTGGTAGTCAATGGAAATAATGTGGCAGAAATTGCGCGAGAAATTTCTTCGCTTCTAGCAAACGACGCACAAAGAGAGTCGATGGCAAAGCGTGGGCGTGAATGGGCAGTTGCTGAATGGGGATGGAAAGTTTGGGGCAAACGGTTTAGTGATTTGCTCTATTCAAACAATTAAGCCAATTTTTTTCGCCTCATTAACAGCGGCTAACCGATTGGAAGCTCCCAGCTTGCGATAGACGCTGCTGAGATGACTTTTTACGGTCGCCTCAGTTACTACGAATTTCAATGCAATTTCTTTCAAAGATGCGCCAGTTGAAAGAGCCTTCAACATCTCTGCTTCACGATTGGTCAGTTCAAATTCCTCGTCGAGTGAACTCTTTGATTTTTTGATCAATACAGAAAGTTCAGCTCGGACATTCCGAAGCGCCTCACGCGTGCGTGCATTGGTCGAATTCAAGCCAATTGCTTCATCAATTCGATGAGTGATTGAAGCTAAATCTTTGGCAAATGAGTCATAGAGCTCGCGGGCGATTTCGTTTCTTTCGCGGTAAGAACCGTTCACGAATATCCTCCATTAACTAAAGAGCTCGTCGATCTCCTTCGCGAATTGACGTGCAACCACGTGACGTTTGACCGAGAGCTTCGCTGTGAGTTGACCATCCGCAATTGTGAAATCAACTGGCAAGATGGTGAACTTACGAATGGATTCTGCACGAGAGACCGCCTTGTTAGCATCATCAATCGCCGTCTGAATTGCATCAATGAGTGTTGGGTCTTTCGCAAGATCAGCGATAGAAGTGCCAGTCTTCTTATTAGCCGCAGCCCAGCCCTTAATTGCTTCTGGGTCAAGTGTTACAAGAGCTGCGATATAAGGCTTGTTATCTCCAACAACCATACATTGACTGACCAATGGATGTGCTCGAACTCTGTCTTCAAGAACCGCTGGAGCAACATTCTTTCCACCGGATGTAACGATCAGTTCCTTCTTGCGACCAACTATGGATAAATATCCGTCGCTATCGAGAACTCCAAGATCACCACTGCGGAAATAGCCATCATCTGTAAATACTTCTCGATTTGCTTCATCGTTCTGCCAGTATCCGCGCATCACGATTGGGCCTTTGATGAGAACTTCACCATCATCAGCAATTGCAATTGTTGTACCAGGAATTGGGCGTCCAACGCTGCCAACTTTTTGCGAAGTTGTGAGATTCAAAGTAGCCCCAGCTGTTGTTTCGGTTAATCCATATCCTTCAAGAACGCGAACTCCGGCTCCGCGATAGAAATGCCCGAGTCTGGAGCCAAGCGGAGCACCACCCGAGATTGCAGCTTCGACTCGGCCACCGAGCGAGTGACGAATCTTCGAATAAACAAGTCGATCAAAGACTGTATGTTTCACGCGTAAGCCAAATGGAATTGTTCCAGCATCGAGCGCTTTCGAATATTCGATTGCAATGTCGGCGGCAAGTCTAAATATTTTTCCTTTACCAGCCGCATCAGCTTTTGCTTCGGCGCCGTTGTAAACCTTTTCAAAGATGCGGGGAACGGCAAGAACAAATGTAGGTTTGAAGGATGCCAGATCCTGAAGGAGTCGATTGATATCACTGCAGTGCGCAAGGTGAAGCCCTGCATTGATTGCACCGATCTGCACCATTCGACCAAAAACGTGAGCGACCGGCAAAAACAGGAGAGTAGATCCGCCGGGTTTGAGAAAGAGATCGCTTGCACCTTGGACAACATTTCCACACTCTGAAAGGAAATTTCCATGTGTGAGTTGTACGCCTTTGGGTTTACCAGTAGTTCCCGAGGTGTAAATAAGTGTCGCGAGAGTTTCAGGAGTCAACGCGGTACGGCGGCGCATAATTTCATCATCTGAAACTCCAGCACCTGCCTTAGTAAACATATCCAGGATGTTGTCTGTGATAACCCACATATTTCTTGTGTGATGGGGAAGAACTGGTTGCGCCAATTCTGCAAGCGCTGGTGTTTCCACTGCGATGCCAGTTGCTCCAGAGTCAGAGAGAATCCATTCAATTTGTTCAGCACTTGAAGTTTCATAGATCGGAACGACAACTCCTCCAGCAAACCAAATAGCAAAATCGAGAATCGTCCATTCGTAACGAGTTTTTGCCATGATTGCGATTCGATCGCCCTGATTGACTCCAGATGCAATCAACCCTTTGGCAACGGCTCGCACTTCTTCTTCGAATTCGCGCGCTGTTACTGGCTGCCACCCTTCGCCAAGTGGGCGAGAGAGCATGATTCGCTCGGGTTCAAACCAAGCGCGTTCAGCAACAAGATTGGTGAGATTGCCAGCGGTCGCTGCTGGAACAATGGGTTCAACCGAATAGAGATCCATATCTCTACGCTAGTGGGGCAGGCTTCGGTTTTCTAGTATCACTCGAGTAGCCTTCGCTTATGTCTGCCTCTAAAAACTCAATTTCCATCGATGCCTCACGTGATGAGGTAGCCGCCCTCCTTTTCGACCCAACCACCTATGCCTCCTGGTCATCGTCGACCCCTTCAGCCAAAGTCTTGGCAACAGATGCACAGTCGCGTCCAACGAAAGTTGAGATGGATATCAAAGCAGGACCCGTGAAAGACCACGTGACTCTTGATTACGACTGGTCCGCAGGAGACGATACTTTGCAATTTACCCTGGATGAAGCAGATATGTTGACTGAGATGCATGGAAGTTATTCGATAAAAGATAATGGCGATTCTGTGACTGTTACATATGAATTAACGGTGGGTTTATCTATGCCTGTGCCAGCAATGATGCGACAAAAACAAGAAATGGATACCATCAACAAGACTCTCAGTGAATTGAAGGCGAAAGCCGAAGGTTAATGAACTCTTCTCGACTCAGTATTGGGATAGATATTGGTGGTACAAAAGTACTAGGCGGAGTTGTCGATGAAGCTGGACAGATTTTAACAACTTCACGTAAAGACACACCTAAATCTGGAGGACGTGCCCTTACCGAAACAATCGCTGCTGTTGCTCAGGAACTTTTGAATCAATTCAAAGTGGAGCATGTAGGAATATCTGCAGCGGGATTTGTTTCATCAGATCGTAAAACAATGCTGGCAACCCCGAATATTGCCGATTGGAATGGCATCAATTTAGAGAAAGAACTCACCGAACTCATCGGTGCGCACGTTGTCATTGAAAATGATGCGAATGCTGCAGCATGGGGCGAGTATGTTTATGGTGCAGGTAAAGATGAGAAGCAGATGTTAATGCTCACCATTGGTACCGGTATTGGCGGGGGAATAGTTTTAGATGGGGCGCTTCACCGCGGCGCATTCGGCGTTGCTGCAGAGCTTGGTCATATGCGATTAATTCCAGATGGACACCTCTGTGGATGTGGCGCAAAAGGATGTTTCGAACAATATGCCTCCGGAAGCGGATTGATGAGACATGTTCGTGAATTGATCAAGGCACATCCAGATTCCTCGAAAAATATTCTCAACCGAGGGGATGGATCAATTGAAGGACTCAAGGGCCACCATGTCACAGAAGCAGCCCAAGCTGGAGATGAATTAGCTATTCAAGCATTTAATATCACCGGCCATCATCTCGGAGCTGGACTCGCTTCGCTCTGCGTCATCTTGGATCCAGGTCTTATCGTGATTGGTGGTGGTGTGATTGAAGCCGGCGAATTGATCATGCAACCAACACGCATTTCGATGGAGGCGCACATGCCATTTGCAGGAAAACATCCATATCCGCGCATTACAGCTGCAACTCTTGGTAATGATGCAGGACTCGTTGGAGCTGCCAATCTCGCTTTACATTAAATCCGTTTTAGAGTTTTGCGCCATCGTCGCCGTCATCAAATCTTCTCGCTGTTCGATAAATGAGTGAGGCGATTCCTCCTGCAAAGAGAAGAGCTGGTGCCCAACCACCGAGTCCCAAAGGATCAGATCCAGTAATGCCTTCCATCAACATATAAGCAGCGCTTGCAAGAATAGAAGCTATTCCAAATTTAGTCGCGCGCTGCAATTTAACGTTCTGCGGATTAGGTTCGCGAAAACCGGTAATTTCATCTAACAGCGTGCTCTCCGTTGAAGTATCAAGATTGAGTCCAGAAACAATGGCATCAAACTCTGCATCAATGAGATCTCGTTCATCAGCTCCATCACCTCGAGCTATTTCTCCACTGAGCACATCGTGGATAAATTCCACTGACTCTTCATTTAGAGAATCTGAATCATAATCTAGCGACACGTTGTGATAAGAATTTTCAAAGATGATTTCACGGATATCAACGGAGTAAACATTATCGATGATGAATTCTGAACTTTCTGGGTGGATGACATGATCTTGTGTGGAATGTGCGACCATAAGAGGAAGATCAACCATAAAGAGATTTTCACGAACGTCAGCCATTAAATCTTTGATTGAGTCCCATGCCTTCAATGGAATACGTGTGTAGGAAGTACGCGGCACGTTTTCACGATGTATATCACTAGGTCCGGCGTGAGTTGAGGATATGAAATGTTTAGCGATTTTTAATATACGACTAATAGGGCGGTCATCAAAAAGCGCGGGATTACACAGCAATAAGCCCTCAATCTTTGATCCGTGGAGTTGGGCTAACCGAAGTGCAAGTGCACCACCAACTGAAAATCCTGCAACAAAAACGCGTTCGCAGCGAGATTGCATATCAAAGAAAGCATCTTCAGCTGCCTGATAAATTTCCGGCCACCTCTTTGTGTTCAATTCCTGCCATGAAGTGCCGTGACCTGGAAGGAGCGGCACATGAACTCGGTATCCATTTGCGGCAAGGGACTCTGCCCAAGGTTTGATGCTTTCGGGGGAACCTGTGAAGCCGTGGAGCATCAGAACTCCAATTTTCCCGTCTCCAAGGCGAATTTCACGCGAGATTGGGATATTTACCACGTGCAGATGGTGTCACAATGTGGCGATTTAGCCCTAAATTTCTCCTGTGGTTTACACGAGTTTGAAATCCTTCCTCAGCCCACTCCTGATGCTTGGGTTCAGGCCAAAGGTCACAGGCCTTCGCCATGTCCCATCCGTTGGGCCGGTGATCATTGCCTCTAACCACCTTTCATTTAGCGATTCTGTTTTCATGCCTCTTGTAGTGCCGCGCAAAGTTACATTTCTAGCCAAGAGCGAATATTTCACTTCGCCAGGTATCAAAGGTTTTGCAAAGAAAATTACATTCAAAGCGTTGGGCCAAGTTCCAGTCGATCGCACGGGTGGTCGTCGTAGCGAAGCGGCCATCTTGACCGGGCTCGAGCTTCTCAAAGAGGGCAATTGCATTGGAATTTATCCCGAAGGTACTCGTTCACCCGATGGCAGGCTTTATAAAGGTCGTACTGGTATTGCTCGCATGGCTATCGAGTCTGGCGCACCAGTCGTGCCGGTGGCGATGTTTAACACGGCAGAGATTCAACCAACTGGCAAGGTAGTCCCAAAGTTGCGTCAGGTTGAAATGGTCTTTGGAGAACCAATGTATTTCACTGGCGACCCATCCGACCTTCAGAATCTGCGTGAAGCAACAGATCGCATCATGAAAGAAATTCAACGCTTATCAGGTCAGGAATACGTCGAGATGTATGCCTCGGAAGCGAAAAATAAAATCGCCCGCGGCGAAAAATTCTAATTTCTTAGATAAGAGTTCTTAAAATACTTTCTCGCTCGCCAACATAGCGGCATTGCTCGCAGGATTGTTTTGAATCAGGAACATCTCCATTAACCAAATTCACGAACTCGACAAGGCGATCTTGGAGCGCGATTGGATTTCGCTCAACTGGATACCAGTGTGAGTGAACGCGATATCCAAACCCCGCCTTAACATTGCCCCACGCTTTATCGAGTGACCAAGAATAAATTCCGAGTGCAGAAATCTTCTTGGGTTCACCTTTGGCCGGATTCTCTAGAGCAAATGCATACGCTTCAAGCTGCGGTGAATAGAAAGCTGACTTATCCGATGTACGCGCCTGCATCTTGCAATCAACGATGCCATACGTTCCATCAGGGAACTCGATAAGAAGGTCGTATTTGCCGCGAATCGCCAAATGTGAATCTTTTCCATCCACCTGAATTGGGACAGATTGGACCCATCCGGCGTGAGAATGGACAGTGCCCGCAGGCATATCTGGGTGCATATCTGCAGTTGTGCACCCTTTGAAATATGTCTCTTGCAGATCAGCAAGTTCGCCAACCGTAGGCATAAACATTGGTGCTTTTACCTGGTGGTTGTAATACAACCAAAGGCAGCGATGGCAACCATCCCAAGAAAATGTTAAATCGGATGGACTGATATTAGAACGACGTTCTCCCATAATTTATGTACCCCACTATTTTTCGAATGTGGGTGAAGTCTGCCCCCGAGCACTGACATACGCCAGTGGACACCCCGAATTAGGCGCGAAGTGAGTTTGCGAGCGTAAATATCCCAAGAACTATCATCACGATTCCGCCCGTGATGCGCATTCGAACGAGACGCTTGATGTCGGTAGCCAGCCACTCTCGAAGAGTTCCGGCAAGGATGCCCCACGCAGAGTCAGAGATAATGGCGATGATGACAAAAATGAATGAGAGGAAAATGAACTGGGCAACAAGGTGCCCAGAAGATCTATCTGTGAACTGCGGAATGATTGCAGCGAAAAATACAGCGCTCTTAGGATTGAGTGCACCAACGGTGAATCCTTCGCGAATTGTTTTCAGCATTGAAGGTTTAGCTTCGGTAACTACAGCCATACCTTGTGCATGATGAAGCGCGTATCTAATGGCATCGATACCTAGATAGATGAGATAGGCGCCACCAAACCATTGCACGCCGATGTAGGCAACTCGATATGTTTGCAGAATTGGTCCGAGTCCTACGGCCACCAGAATTGCGATAACGAGCATTCCAAGTGCATTGCCAATCACAGTTGCTATAGCGGTGAGGCGTCCCCATGAGATTGCACGTGCAACGGTAAAGAGAACTGATGGTCCTGGAACCATAATGATGATTGTTGATGCAACGATGTATTCCCAGAGATGGGTTGGTACCAGCGAACTCACTTTCACATCGTACATGGCGAATAAAAAAGGCGCCTGGTATTAAACCAAGCGCCTTTTTGAATGTGTTATCTATTTACGCGAGTTTGAAATCGCTCGAAGAACAGCATAGCCAATCACAGCATTCAAAGTTGCATTGATGATGCCATTGAATGTGAATTCACCACGTGTCCATGAGAAATCAGAGATTCCGATAATCACAGTTGTTGCTGCGATGATGAGATTTGTTGAATCACTGAAATCAACACGATTTTCGATCCAAATGCGTGCTCCGAGAATGCCGATCATGCCGTAGAGCGCGGTTCCTGCACCACCGAGAACTGCCGCTGGTGTTGCAGAGAGAATTGCGCCGAATTTAGGTGACATGGAAAGAAGCACTGCGCCGAGTGCAGCAACCCAGTAGGCAGCTGTCGAATAGACCTTGGTTGCAGCCATAACGCCGATGTTTTCAGCATAGGTGGTTGTTCCCGATCCTCCGCCAAAACCAGCGAGGGTTGTAGCAGCGCCGTCAGCGACGAGGGCGTTACCCATTTCGTCATTGAGGTCCTTGCCTGTCATGGCCATAACGGCTTTAACGTGACCTACGTTCTCTGCAATCAATACGAGGACGACTGGAATAAAGAGAATGATTGCTGACATCTTGAAAGATGGAGATTGGAACGTTGGCAAAGCAACCCATTTAGCAGCTTTTACGCCATCAAGGTTGACATCGCCATTAATCAAACCAACTACATAACCGACGACGATACCGGCAAAAATTGAAATACGGCCAAGGAATCCCTTAGATGCAACAGCGATGAGCGCAATAGCTCCGAGAGTTACGATTGCAAGGAATGGCTTTGTCTTGAATTCATCCTTTGCAACACCTGCAAGGTTGAGACCGATAACCATGACGATTGCGCCTGTAACAACTGGTGGCAACATCTTTTCAATCCAGCCGATACCAATTGCATTAACTACAAAGCCCACAAGAGCTAGGAGTACACCAGCAGCCACAACTCCGCCGAGGGCTACCGCCATTCCGCCTTTAGCGTTAGCAGCTGCAATTGGAGCTAAAAATGCGAAAGATGAACCAAGGTAGCTTGGAAGCTTGTTGCGTGTGATGAGCAAGAAGATCATAGTTCCGATGCCAGAGAAGAAGATTGTTGTTGTTGGAGGCATCTTTGTGATGATTGGGACAAGGAATGTCGCACCAAACATCGCTGCAATATGTTGTAGACCAGTTCCGATGGTTAGTGGCCATGAGAGGCGCTCATCAGGAGCAATTACGCCACCTGATTTATTTTCTTTCCAGCTAAATAAGCTCACAGAGTTTCCTTACTCTTAGTAGGGCTACGGGCATGAAAAAACAGCAGGCGCCAAAGGTGGGGATAAGAAGCGAGGAAGAGCGCTTACCTGAGGAATAAATGTATGCCTGGTTAATATCACTTGGCTCAAGGCGCGCCGATTAGCTGATATTCATGCAATGATGAGAGGTATGAGCGAACTCTTAGTCTCCACTCAGGGTGGGGTTACCCACCTACGCCTCAACCGCCCCGAGAAGAAAAACGCAATTAACAAGGCGATGTATATCGCCCTAAATCTCGCCCTGCGTGAGGCGATGGATGACTTCTCTGTGCGAGCTGTTGTGATTTCTGGTGAAGGAGGTACCTTCACGGCAGGAAACGACATTTTTGATTTTGCTAACGACATCCCAGCAGATGATTCTGCTCCAGGGTTTCAATTCATCAAGGCGCTCCATAATTTTACAAAACCACTCATAGCAGCCGTTGAAGGAAATGCTGTTGGAATTGGCACAACCATGTTGCTGCATTGTGATGCTGTTTATTCCACCCCTGATGCGAAATTCAGCATGCCTTTCGTAAATCTAGGAGTTGTGCCAGAGGCTGGTTCATCTCTGCTATTCCCAAGGCTTGTTGGACATGTCCGTGCAAGTGAAATTCTCCTTACAGGTAGATCGTTCTTAGGTGAAGAAGCGCATCAAATGGGGCTCGTTAATAAATTATCCAGCAATCCGATTAGCGATGCGCTCGCAACTGCGGCTCGAATTGCCGAACAACCGCCCAACTCGGTGATCAACACGAAGGCGCTTATCAAAAGCGCACATCACGCTTCGGTTGAAGCGGTGATGAATGCAGAGGGTGAACTCTTCAGGATGGCCCTTCAATCAGAGGAAGCACAATCAGCGTTTATGAAATTCCTTTCAGGAGGTAATAAGTAATGTCACTTAATGGAAAAAGAATCTTCATTACTGGTGGTTCAAGAGGTATTGGTTTAGCTATCGCCCTTCGCGCAGCAAAAGATGGAGCAAAGATTGCGATTGCAGCCAAGACGACTGATCCTCATCCACAGCTTCCTGGCACTATCTTCACCGCAGCGAAAGAGATTGAAGCGGCTGGGGGAGAAGCATTGGCTCTTCAATGTGACATCCGCGACGAGAACGCAATTGCTGATGCAGTAAAAATGACGGCTGAGAAGTTCGGCGGCATCGATATTCTTGTGAATAACGCGAGTGCGATTAATCTGACTCGGACTCTTGAAACACCCATGAAGCGTTTTGATCTGATGTTTGATGTCAACGTTCGAGGCACTTTCGCCACTTCACAAGCAGCGTTGCCTTATCTTAAAGAGGGCAATAACCCCCATATTCTCACTATGTCACCACCGCTCAATATGAAACCCCGTTGGTTTAAGAATCATTTGGCTTACACGATGGCCAAGTACGGAATGAGTATGTGTGTCCTAGGTATGGCCGAAGAATTTAAAAGAGAAGGAATAGCAGTAAACGCGCTTTGGCCGGCAACTGCAATTGATACTGCAGCATTGGCAATGATTCCTGGCGTAGACACTAATTTCTGTCGCAAGCCTGAGATTTTGGCAGATGCTGCATATGCGATTCTCAATCGAGATAGTAAATCAGCAACAGGAAATTTCTATGTCGACGAAGAGGTCCTTCGCGAAGAGGGTATAACTGATTTAGATCAGTACTCAGTCGTTCCTGGCACTACTGAATTTCTCAAGGACTTCTTCCTCGATTAGTTCTGGTCGATATCCAGCGATGTGTGGGTATGTTCGGTTTCAGATATTCCTGAAGAGTACTTCTCCTCGTATCGACCATATTTCCAGACCAAAACAGAGATTATCCAGGTCACGATAAAGCTGCCGACGATATAGAAACCAATTTGGTTGAGTTCAATGGAGGCAATCCATTTGAATGGCTGGTGATTATCAATTGTGGTTTTTTCGGCTAGAACGCCAATTAGTTCGATTGTTCCAATTACAAGGGCGACAAATATAGAGATACCTGTCGTTGTTAGGTTGTAATAGATTTTGCGTAGTGGCGAGGTAAATGCCCACGAATAGGCCTTGGTCATAAAAATTCCATCGAGAGCATCCATCAGGGACATGCCTGCGGCGAAAATGAGTGGAAGTGCGATGATGGCTAATGGTGGGAGAGTTCCACCAACTGTCCCAATAGCAGCGGTGGCTGAAAGCCCCAAGAGACCAACCTCCGTCGCGGTATCAAATCCAAGTCCAAAAAGAACGCCGACGGGGTAGAGCTGCCACGAATGATCGAAACCCTTTTTAAAGAAGCCTCGAAAGATTCGATTAAAAAGTCCACGTTCGTTTAATAACTGGTTTAAGTGCTCGTGTGAAAACTGCCCGCTCTTTGCTTTGCGCCAGACATCAATAATTCCTACAAGAATAATCAGATTGAGGATACCAACGAGATAGAGGAAGAAGCCCGAGATGCTTGCGCCGATGATTCCGCCAGTCTGCGCAAAATCCTTTTGAAACTTCACCGCTTGCTTAGAAGCCAGGGCAATGCCGATTGATAGCGCGAGGACAATTGTGGAATGTCCGAGTGAGAAGAACAATCCAACGCCGAGGGGCTTTTTTCCTTTTGCCAACATGAGCCTGGTGGTGTCATCGATAGCTGAGATGTGATCGGCATCGAAAGCGTGGCGCAATCCAAATGAATAGGCGAGGGCGCCGGCACCGGCATAGACGAGGGTGTGGGCATTGTCAGTGAGATTGTGGAGCGCGGGCATGGAGTTGTAGTGGATAAAAAGACCCCAGCCAAGAACATGGAGCAAAACAACTGTTCCTAGGACGCCGATAAGCGCAGGAATCTCTTCGCGAGTGAACTTGAGGTGTTCTCGTAGGTGCCCCTGCTTATGAGTCATGAGCAGAGGTTATTGCAAATGATTTGCAAATACTAATCAGAGAGATATCAGCTCTAGATGATGGTTGTGGCGATGCAAGACCAGGAGAGAGTGGTTGGCAAGTTCCGTCCAACCTTCCTGATCCCAACCCGATGAAGCGACAAGCAAACCCTCCTCATCCTTGCGATAGGCGAGTCGATAGTATTCAGCGGGTTCGCCCGGAGGAATTTTGGCATTGTCATATTCAGCAACCACAATGAAGTAATCATTACTAAGTAGCATGCAGTTCAGGCTTGATTGTTTACCTGTACCAACAATGCGTCTGACGACTTCGGCGACCGCAGCGGGTAGATCGAGATGACGATGGGCGGTAAGAATTGCAAGAAAGTAAAGTTCGCTGTCGGTGGTGCCTTCGCGAGAATCCAGAAGGTCCTCTGCCACCAACGGCTCCAGTGTCTCGACTGGTTTAACCGATCCATTGTGAATAAATGAAATTCCATCTCTAGCAAAAGGATGGCTATTGCTGAGTTGAACATTGAGGCCTGCTGATGCGAGCCGAAAATGAAGGAGCGCGGCAGGAAATTTTTCATAACGTATGACTCTTTTGAATTCAGGATCGAATGCAGCAGGTTCCTTATCCTTATGAATAAGTTTTGTTGTTGAACATCCCCACCCATCCTTATGATGCGTTGAAAGGGAAATAAAATCATGAAAATGAGTACCTGCTATTTCTTGAAATGTAGTTGGTTCCTCAGCAACGAATCCCATCAGCCTGCACATATTTGTATCTTTTCACAGTTTTCGTTATTTTTGAACATTTTTGAAAAAAAGTCCAAAGTATGCGGAAAATAGGCACTTGATAGGGGTCGTTATAAACGGCTCTCGCTCATAAATCGATAGACCTCTCAAAAAAGTATGCGAAAAATGAGACAAAAATGGGCGAAGAGATGCAAAAAAATTTTTACTCTGATACCTTGGCTCTTAGCGGGGTAGCAGTTAAGAGCTATCAGCGCAAAGTTATAAGGGAGATAGCACCGTATTTCGACACCCGTCGAGAGTTCCCGGTGTAGCAGCACAAATGTTTCGCAAACTAGAGACGCAAGCCTTTAGCAGAAAAGTTCAAAATCCAATCGACTTGGATATGTCGAAAGTCGAAAAACTTCTCGCGCAAGAGTGGGCAACTTTCAAGAGTTCAACTATGGGCTCTTCACTTGAATATCAACTCGCAACTCAAACAGTACCTTTGGGTTCAACATCTAGCTTCCAGCATTGGGATCCGTATCCTCTCTCCATCGCCTCTGCAAGTGGCGCATGGATGGTCGATGTGGATGGCCGCGAACTCCTCGATATGTCGATGGGTTTTGGAGCAATGCTCGCCGGTCATCTCAATCCTGTAGTCGTTGAGGAAATCAAGAATTCCCTCACCACTGGAACGCTTTTCGTTACGCCTTCTCCTATTTCACGTGATGGCGCTGAACGAATTTGCCGTCGTTTCGGGTTGGATCAAGTTCGTTTCACCAATTCAGGCACCGAAGCGACGATGTATGCCGTTCGCCTGGCAAAAGTTTTTTCAAAGAAAGAAGGAGTGGTCAAAATTGAGGGTGGCTACCACGGCTCATATGACCCACTGATGACTTCGGTGAAGCCATCACTTGACCTTGCTGGCCCTGCTGATGCTCCACACCCTGTTTATGCCCATGGCGCCAACCACGGCAAAGTTTTTGTAGTTCCATATAACAATCTTGATGCGCTTGAGAAGATCTTCCAAGAACATCATCACGAGATTGCAACATTCATTCTCGAACCCGTCATTGAAAATCTGGCGATAGTACTTCCAGTTGAGGGTTATCTCGCTGGTGTTCGCGAACTCTGCGACAAGTACAACATTGTTTTGATTTTCGATGAGGTAAAGACAGGTCTCACCGCCGGTCCTCATGGTGCTGCGCAGAGATTAGGTGTCACTCCAGATTTGATTACACTCGCCAAATCAATCGGAGGAGGCGTTCCTGTAGCTGCCTTTGGTGGCAAGCGTGAAATTATGGATTTAATCTCCACCAACCATATGCCTCACTTTGGAACATTTAATGGCAATCCATTGGCTATGGCAGGTGTTCGAGCGATGGATAAGCTCGCGACTACTGAAGCTCTAGGTGGCGCAGAATCTCTCAATAACCAGGCTTTGACTCGCATCAGCGACATAATCGATGAATATCAACTTCCAGCACATACGATGGGATTTGGTATCAAGGGCTGCATTAACTGGAAATCTGATTTTGTGCGCAACTATCGCGATTACAAGGCATCCAACTTCAAGGCGTCAGAGCTCTCGTGGCTCTGGTCTATGAATCGCGGAATCATGACCCCTCCTGGTCAGGATGATCAGTGGTTGATTTCTTTGGCACACGGCCAGCGTGAAATCGATATTTTGGTTGAAGACTTCCGTGAATTGGCAGCTGCTTTACGAGCGTAAAGTTTTATTGCTAGTCCCTTCAATGACCGTTGCGATCAGCGCAACGGTCATTGTTATTGGAATATAGAACCAATGGTGAGATAGATGGGTAAGCGTGAAGCTCGCAATCACTGCTGCTGCAATTCTCCAGTCATCGCCAATTATAAAGTCATACCAAAAGGCAATAAATTTCTGTAACGGATTTTGAGTCGGAAGAATAATTGGTTTTTTATGTTTGACTCGGATTCGTTGCTTGAGAGTCGAGATTAGAACGAGTGAAAATACAAGAGTCAAAGGCAAGAGCAACAGAAGCTCTGCATTGCCAAATGGCCAATGCGCACCAGATCCTTCCACGCCCCAGAAAATTCCAAATGTCACACACATGATTCCGACTATGAATTTAAGTAGATTCTCTGGAACGCGTGAGAGAGGCTTATGGACCACTAGAGCAAGAATGATGACGCACACTAAAGCTGAAAGAGCTCCATATGATGCGAGTGGAATTTCATTTTGTATTGCCCCGAAAGTCAGAACAAGAAATACAACCTCCAAACCTTCTAGGAATACGCCTTTGAAGGAGAGAGTGAATGCATACCAATCGTGGACGAAAAGAATATTTTTCTTTTTAGCCGAACGCGCCAAGGCAACTTCGTGAGCAAAAATCCCTTCTTCATCATGGAGCGATTTATGTCCCGATGCGCGAAGGATTGCTTTGCGCAACCACTGCATTCCAAAAGTTAGAAGCAAACCACCAACGATTGAACGCAGAATCCAAATTGGTAGCGCAGTAATCGCTGGGCCAAATGTGAAGATAATGGCGATAAGAGCCATAAAAGCAGCACCTACACCTTGGAGCGCTGGTTTCCAGCTGCGAGCAGTACCTGCAGCAAGCACAATTGTTACGGCTTCCACCATCTCCACCCCAGAGGCAAGAAATACAGAAATAAAGAGCGCGATGGAATGAGAATTCATGGAGTAGCCACTATTCCAATGAGATCAATTCGAAATACTCCTCATTCCAGAGATCTTCATCTCCATCTGGAAGCAAGAGAACCCGATCAGGTTTAAGGGCCCGAACTGCGCCTTCATCGTGGCTGACCAGAATGACGGCTCCTTGATATTCCGTTAGCGCGCCTAAAATTTCATCACGTGAAGCAGGATCAAGGTTATTTGTAGGTTCATCAAGGAGAAGGACATTTGCCGAACCGATAACAAGAGTTGCAAGGGCCAATCTAGTGCGCTCACCACCGCTGAGTACTTTTACTGGTTTTGATACATCATCGCCGACAAATAGAAAAGATCCAAGAACTTGGCGAGCTTGTTGCTCTGTAATTTTCTCACCAGATGAAAGCATGTTCTCCAGGACCGATCGTTCAAAATCAAGTGATTCGTGCTCCTGGGCGTAATACCCAAGTTTAAGTCCATGCCCAGGATTCACTGCTCCTGTGTCTGACTCAAGAACACCTGCAAGGATTTTTAGCATCGTCGTCTTCCCAGCACCATTGAGGCCAAGGATGCAGACTCTTGAACCTTTATCGATTGCAAGATCAACACCGGTGAAAACTTCCAGAGAGCCATACGATTTGGATAGGTCTTCGCCAGTGAGTGGGGTTTTGCCGCATGGAGCGGGTGTGGGGAATCGCAACTTCGCGACCTTGTCTGTTTGTCGGACTGCTTCAAGGTTAGAGACGAGAGATTCAGCTCGACGTAGCATTACTTGCGCAGCGACAGCTTTCGAAGCCTTTGCGCGCATTTTTTCACCTTGGCGCTTCAGAATGGCTGCCTTTTTCTCGGCATTCGCTCGTTCCTTCTTTCGACGATGCTCATCCTGTTCGCGCTGGAGAAGATATTTCTTCCAGCCCATGTTGTAGACATCTATGACGTTACGATTCGCATCAATATAAAAGACCTTGTTAACAACGGTTTCAATCAAGTTCACGTCGTGAGAGATGATTATAAGCCCTCCGCTGTATTTGAGTAAATATTCAC
>CAYRJB010000010.1:0-23790 GCA_964424485.1 uncultured Actinomycetes bacterium | reverse complement strand
GATCTTCCTTGCTGACGCTCAACGAATGAAATTGGAACTTCGGTAATTCTTAAACCTTTATCAAAGACTCGCATCGCCATTTCAATTTGAAAACCATAACCTTGGGTTGCAATATCTGTGAAGTTAAGCGATTCCAAAGCTTTAGCTGAATATATTCTGTAACCACTTGTCAGGTCCTTGAAAGGCAATCCGAGAGCTTTTTGGGCATAGAAAGTCCCTGTTCTAGAAATTATGCGTCGCAGTAAAGGCCAGTTCACAACTTCGCCTTGTGGCATCCATCGTGTTCCAATGACTAAATCACTATTCCTTGATGCGTCAATAAGTCGATCCAGTTCTTCAGGTTGGTGGCTTCCATCCGCATCACATTCAACGAAAAAATCAAAGCTACGAGATAAACCCCAAGTGAATCCAGCTATGTACGCTGGTCCCAAACCTTCTTTACGGGATCTTCTGAGCAGATGAAGTGGCTTGCTAATGTGTACATTGTCGACAATATCTGCTGTGCCGTCAGGGGAATTATCATCGATTACTAGAATTTCAAGTGAGTAATCTTTGGTGAGAAGAGCTCCGAATCGATGCAGCAACTCTTCAATACTTTCAGATTCATTATATGTTGGAATACAGATGAGATATCTCTTCATCTTTACCACCCTAATGCTGCAATCAATCGATCAATTGATGCCCCTAAGTTGTAATCGCTTTTATAACTGTAGATATGATTGATATTAGGAGCTTTGCGTGGAATCTCGTGAGAAATTTTAGGAACGGGTACTTCGCGATGACAATTTACTAAAGTCGGTGCAATTCTCGCATAATCTAAATCAGCTAATAGTTTCTTGCGTAATGACGCTGGCAACTGATCATGTTCAGATAAAGCTGCGTCAATTACATCTTGCATAGATTTGAAAGAATTGGCAATAACTGCCGCGCCTTTTTCACCTATCCCTTTGATTCCAGGCAAGCCATCTGAGGCATCGCCGCGAATCATTGCAAATAGGGAGTACCTATCCCCCGGTATCTGATACTTGTTTGCTATCCAATTTCTGTCGACTAAATCATGATTTGCAATTCCTTTAGCGAGATAAACTACTTTTACCCGACGTTTATCATCCACTAATTGGAAAAGATCCCGATCTCCTGTAACAATATAAGTGGGTCCTCTCTCCACTGTGCTCAGTGTCGCAATGACATCATCTGCTTCGTAATCGTCTACTCCTATAGTAGGGATACCAAAGGCATCAAGAATGTCGAGGAGAATTGGAATCTGTGGTGTAAGCGTTTCGGGCTCTTCTTCGCCGTCCTCGTCATCTAAACGATTCGCCTTGTATTCTGGAAAGAGATCTACGCGCCAAGAAGGACGCCAGTCTCCATCGAGGCAAGCTACGAGGCGACCTGGTTGGTATTGGGTCACCAATTTCGCAGTCATATCTAAGAAACCTCGAATTACATGTACCGGATTTCCATCATGATCAACGAGAGTATCCGGCATTCCATAGTAGGCGCGGTACCAAAGCGATGCGCTATCCAAAAGCATTAATGTCATCCGATTACCCCGGCATAGGTAACTATTCCACGATCAACTTTAGTCAAAGCTTGTTCGCAAACAGTTTTCAACTCTGGCGAAGCGTTAGCGATTTGTCTGAGTAAATCAATCATTTGTTTTGTTGTTCTAATGAAGTCGCCCACTGTGATATCGGTGCCCTTGAGCACTGAAGTAAGGCTATGTCCTTGAGCCCAGCGTAAAGCTATAAAGGAGAAGCCAGGGTCTGGTTGGCGCATCTCTTCAAGATGCAATTCGAGCTCTCGATCATTAATGTCACTCCAACGCAGCACCATTGTTTTAAGAACTTCTGCAACTTTGCCCTGGGGAATCTTCGGTGACTCATCACGCCTTGCTTCAAATACTAAAGCACTGATAACAGATGCGAGTTCAGTGGCGTTCAAACCAGCAAAATCGCCATTTCGTACCATTTCTGCCACGAGTAAGTCGGTTTCGGAATATATCTTGGCTAGCAGACGTCCATGAGGAGTGATGCTTTCACCATCAAGGTAGCCCAGATCCTGAAGAAGTATTTGAATGAGATCGAACCGGCGGACAATGACGTTTGTGCGGGCATCTACTCGTTCTTGCAGGCTTCTATTTTCGCGAACCAACCTTGCCCCCCTCTCGTATATACGAAGATGGTTATCTCGATCATGGCATGAGTGACATGGATGATTCCTGAGAGCAGTTCGTAATTCCTGGATACGAATTTCTGCGTTTCGACGCTTACTACGAGGCAACTTGGAAATATTACGTTCAAGATCTCGTAACTCTTCTTTAATTTCTGCATACGATGAAAAATCTCCCGCATGACAGGAAACTGACTCTTGAAAATCAGATATCGCTACCTGATTCTTTGCAATTTGCTTAGAAAGCCCAACTACCGCCTTATCGGCTTGGAACTGCGCAAAGGAAGCCTGCAAGGACGAGCGAGCTCGTTCGGATCCCAGTCCAGAAAGAAGATTAATTGTCATGTTATATGTTGGTTTGAAACTACTTCGTAGTGGATATGTGCGTGTAGACGCCAGACCATTGAGAGAAGCTGTATCCATGTCGCGATTCCATATGACAACTGCGTTTCCTTCAATATCAATTCCGCGACGACCCGCTCTTCCACACAATTGGGTGTACTCCCCCGGCGTAACCATCACATGCGCTTCGCCATTCCATTTGGAAAGCTTTTCAAGTACAACGGTTCTCGCTGGCATATTTATGCCTAGAGCAAGAGTCTCTGTTGCAAAGACAGCCTTTATCAATCCTTTTTGAAAGAGGGTTTCTACCGTCTCTTTAAATGCAGGTAACAGGCCTGCGTGATGTGCCGCAAATCCACGCTCGAGGGCAAATTGCCATTCATGAAAGCCTAAGACATTAAGGTCTTCCTCGGGAATGTGTTCAGTCTTTTCATGGATGATTGCTCGTATCTCGGCTCTCTCTTCCTTGTTTGTGAGCCACAATCCCTCATCTACGCATTGTTTCACCGCTGCAGTACAAGCATTACGACTAAAAATAAAGGTAATTGCTGGCAACATACCTTCGCGTTGTAATTTCGTTATAACGTCAGGACGCGCAAGCTGCCTGGACGCGCTAAAGAAGACTTCGGGGTTATTGCGAGTTGAATTAGGACGATGACCTTTACCGCTTGAGCCATAACCTGTACGCGTTCTGCGGGCAGCTTCTCTTTCAAGCTGAAGTAATTCTGGGTTGACTCGACCATCCTCATCAAAGAGATCAAGAAGACGATTGCCAAAAAGTACATGTTGGTAAAGTGGAACCGGCCTATTTTCCGTGAGTACAACTTCGGTACTCCCGCGAATAGTTCGAAGCCAGTCACCAAATTCCTCGGCATTTGAAACGGTTGCCGATAGAGAAACAATCTGCACACTCTCTGGCAGATGAATAAGGACTTCCTCCCAAACAGCTCCCCTGAATCTGTCAGCTAGATAATGCACTTCATCCATAACTACATAGGAGAGGTCGTGAAGACTTTGCGGTGATGCATAGAGCATATTTCGAAGTACTTCGGTGGTCATGACAACAATAGAGGCTTCGGAATTAATATTCGTGTCGCCAGTAACCAACCCTACGTTTTGCGTACCAAATAATTTTTGCAAATCAAGAAATTTTTGATTTGAAAGAGCTTTAATTGGAGTTGTATAAAAACATCGTTTGCCAAAACTAATTGCAAGGAATGCCGCAAACTCGCCAACAATTGTCTTACCTGAACCTGTTGGGGCAGCAACTAAGACTCCGTGCCCATCTTCAAGTACTCGAGTGGCATCCAACTGAAAATCATCAAAAGGAAATTCGTACCTTTCTTGAAAAGAGCGCAATTTTGGATAGTTGGACTTCCTTTTCGCTGCCGCATATCTCTCGGCGGGAGTGGGATTTAGAGTATCCATGTTTTGAGAGCTCCCGATACTGAGGTAATTGAAATTGGTGCTTCACCCACGAACTCTCCATCGGCGTAGATGACTTCACCTCGAATTATTTCAATTTGTTTTGCTCGGATAATACGCACTGCGGGATGATTGATATGCGTTCCATTAAATAGCCTCGGGAAAACCCGAAGGAAAGTACGTATAGGTACCTCATCAAGAATAAGGATGTCCATTAAGCCATCATGACGATCAGCATCCGGGCATACTTTCATACCTCCCCCAAAACAGTTTCCGTTTGCAACTGCGAAAACCATGGCATTAAATTCAAGCCGTCGACCATCGATAATCACTTCATAAGATTGCGGAACAAAACTTGCGAGTTCTCGGAAGGTAGCAATGACATATTTCAATTTTCCATGCGCGAATGAGTAACGATTAGCGCGAGCATTCACTTTGGAATCAAATCCACTGCTCAAAACTTGCCCATACCAACTCTTCTCACCCCTCATTTGAATCAGACCCATATCAACTCGTTGCGGTGAAGTAGCGGTGAGTGAGGAGACAAGATCATCTGTGGAACGGCCGAAAGTCCCTGAATTCCGTGCGAAATCATTCCCTGTCCCACCTGGCGCAACAAATAAGGCAACATCATGAGCAATCGCTTCGCTGTATAGATAGTGAGCTAGTCCATCTCCCCCAACTGAAACTATTTTCGTGTAACGACTGGCCGACAAGCCTTTCCGAAGTTTTTGTAAAGACTCATGAAGGGACTTTTCAGATATCAGCTCGAAAGGCTCGTTTCGCTGCGAGAGAGCTTTTGCCCACTCATTGCCCAGTCTCCTACCGCGTCCAGATCCAGATAAGGGATTTACAACAAGAGCAATCATCGTGATTTGAAACGCCATCCGTTATCGTGCCATACAGCAACGGCTCCGGAGAGGCCATAAAGCAACCATAATGGAACTGCAAGTGCGAGCATGGTGAAAGGATCTCCAGTTGGTACCACCGCAGCAGCGAAAGCAGTAATCGCAAATATGACATAACGCCAGGGGCGGAGAATTGAACGACCTGAGACTAAGTGAGCCAAATTTGCACATACAAGTAATACTGGAAATTCAAAACCTAGACCGAAAACCAATAAAAGCTTTGCAACAAAATTTAGGTACTCATCAAATCGAATGAGGTTTGTGAGGTGACCAGGAGTTAGACCCATTATCTGTTCAATTGCAAATGGTAATAACCAATATCCAAAGACCACACCAGCTGTGAAAAATGGAATTGATAAGGCGATAAAAAGAATTGAATACTTTTTCTCCTTCTTATGCAAGCCTGGTGAAAGAAAACCCCATATCTGCCAGAGCCAAAAAGGTGATGCCAGGATGAGTCCTGAGAGAATTGAAAGCGATATTTTTAGATTCAGAGGACCAAGAACTCCATTGATATAAAGCGATGAGCACTTCCCCAACAATCCTCTCGGGTTAGAAGCAGTCGAGCAGATGGGTTTTGCAAGAAAATCTACAATTCTTGAATATAACGACCAACAAATCCCTGACGCAAATAGAATAGAAATTGCTGAGCGAAAGAGTCTTACTCGAAGTTCGCGGAAATGTTCCAGAAGAGGCATAGTGCCTCTTGGCTGAGATTCAGCCATACAAGCTTACTTCTCTTCGGAGTTGTTGTTGTCCTTTAATTCATTCTTAAAGATCTTGAGTGATTTACCTAAGGACTTTGCAGAATCGGGCAAGCGCTTTGCGCCAAATAGGACAACGAAAACCAGCGCCAAGATGATGAGGTGCCACGGTCTTAATTCGTTCATGGTCAGACTTTATCATATAGAGAAAGAAGAGCCTGATGGCGACGTTGAAAGTCCTCTTTCGCATAAGTCGGCGAAATTACTTCAACTTTTCCCGGCAACTTCGAAAGGGCAGTTAAGAGCCAATGGATGTTTTCAACCTGAAACTTAACTGTGAGGAGCTCTCCTTGCTTAATATCTTTAACGATTGATGAATGTTGTTCAGTAAAAAATCGTAAATTTGATGAGATTCTCGCAGTAACCTCAACTGTTCTATTTTGATGTAGATCAGGCTTGGGCGATTTTTCGCCTACAGCGAGAGAGTCAATTCGATCTAATCGAAAATATTTCACTATGCCAGAATCATATTCGTGACCGGCTAGAATCCACTTGTCGTTAATAACGGAGAGAGATAGTGGAAATATTTCTCTCAATTTCGAAACCTTGGTGGATTCACTGACATAATTAAAAGTTATCCGATTCTGATTAAGAATAGCCTTCTGCAGGTCTTTGATGGAAACTGTGGGAGTTTCAATTTCTTTATAAACATTCGGAACCGGTATATGTGGAGTTATAGATTTCAACTTCTCGATGAGGGATTGAATACCCTGCGCACTTTCCTTGTCCGGAGCAATAGGGAGTAATAATTGCAATCCTAAAATTATTGCAATGCTTTCACGGGCATTCATGGACTTAGGTTGACCAAGATTTTGTGGATCTTTAAGAGTGACGAATCCATCATCCATTGAAAGATCAATAAGTTCTAAATGGGTATAGCCAGGAAGACCACACATAAAAATAACCTCAAGTTCAGAAGATATTTCAGCGGGAGTTGCTCCAAATCGTGCTGCAATTTCTTGAATCGACATTCCTGGGTTCTGGGCCAAAAAAGGAATGAGAGACAGAGCGCGCTCGGTTCTTTGAATTGAATTCATTTTGCTCTCTCCCGAAGAATTGACACTATTTTTTGGCGTAGAGCTTCAGGTTCCTTAAGAATTGCATCAGAACCTTGCGATAATACAAAGCGGATTGCGTCGAATTCATCTTCAACTTCTTTGGTAGTGCCGTCGGTAAAGTGCAAAAGGAGTTTTTCATGTTGAGGGGATAAAAGATCCGATTCAATATACGCTGAGGCGTATGAGTTGGCCTTGTTTAGAACGAGATCTGATTCAATTCGAGAAACTTTAAAGGTTTTCAAAGCGTGGGATGAGATCTCTTCAACGCGTAAATACCATGCACCATCATTAATAAATAAATCGAGTATGCCCACTTCTCGTTCTTTACCGGAATAACTAAAAGTGGCAATTCTTTTCTCGGTGATAGCCGTCCATATAGATTCAAGGTCAATATGTGAAAGTGAAGGACTGAGCGGAAAAAGCTCATCAGAGTCTGCAACATCTACACCTAAAAGCGAAAGTCGAGCGAAGGCATTATGTGCTGAATGCGCAAGCGAGGTATTCGACCACATTTGCGATGCGAGTGATATGTAGGCTAATTCTCGAGGTGTCAGATGGGGTAAATTCAATGTAAATGTTTCAGGTCTAATCCGATAGCCCAATTCATCATCAAAGAGTAAATCGAGCGATCCAACTTCGATAATGATGCCTAGTTGGCGCAGATCGTCCTTATCTCTTTCAAACATTCGATCCATAGATTCAGGTGAGCCTGAATACCCAGATACAGAGTTTAAAATCTCAGACTTTGTCAGATACCGGCGTGTTGCGAGAAGGGCCATGGTCAGATTAAGCAAGCGCTCCATCTTGATATCTGACATAGCACTACCTTAATCCTGTTTATAGTTTTTGCTATCCTTCCCACATGTCTTCTGTCTATAAAATCCAAAAAATTCGACTTTCCAAGTTTCACCTCCTCACAGCCACAGTCTCCTTAACTCTTTTATTGAGCGGATGCACGACAGATGGCGGAATTTCATCAGGAGCAACTCAAACTAAAACTTCTGCCAAGAATGGAAATACAGTGAATACAGATAATGGATCCGCAGCTTCAGGTGACACTCTTGGAGTGAAAGTCTCTGGGCCAATAAATAAGGCACCGATTATGAGCGTGCCGGTTGGTACAACAACTAAAAGTCTGCAAGTGAGCGATATCGCCAATGGAAATGGAAGAGCGGTTACTGCAGAATCAACGCTCACTGTTCATTACACTCTTTACGCTGGTTCCACCGGAAAATTGGTAGAAAGCTCGTGGAGCAGCGGTCAACCTGCAACGTTTTCACTTTCTCAAGTAATACCAGGATGGCAGCAAGGTATGTTGGGGATGAAAGCGGGCGGACGACGTTTGCTAATCATTCCGCCTGATTTAGGCTATGGCGCCAACGGATCGGGGCCGATTGGTAAGAATGAAACTTTGGTCTTCGTTGTAGACCTAGTTTCAGTAGCTTAGCCCTCACTCTCCGGTAAACCATAAGCGCCTTTAGAAGGGCGTCTGCGGCGCAAAGGTGGCTTTACTCCTGGTGCCATACGTCTGGCCATGATGAGGAAACCCGTATGTCCTATCATGCGATGTTGAGGTCTGACCGCTAAACCTTCTGTATGCCATCCACGCATAATGGTCTCAATGCTTTCAGGTTCAGTAAAAAGATCGGAATCTTTGAGAGCCTCTGCCATCGATGATAATTGAGTTGTTGTAGCAACATAAGCCATTATCACTCCACCAGGCTGGAGAACATCGCCTGCCATTGCAACACATTCCCAAGGCGCCAACATGTCAAGAATTACTCGATCGTACTTTTCTTTATGTTCGATATCTTGGACTGAACCCAAAGTCAACGACCAATTATTCGGAATAGAGCCGAAGTAACTTTCTACGTTTTTACGTGCAACATCAGCAAACTCTGGACGCCTCTCATATGAGTGAACAAATCCCTTCTCCCCTACAGCACGTAATAACGAAATGCTGAGCGCTCCCGATCCTGCTCCAGCTTCAAGGACCTTGAGCCCAGGTGCAATATCACCATACCCGCAAATGAAAGCCGCATCTTTTGGATAGACGATTGTAGCTCCGCGCGGCATGGATAATACGAAGTCACTCAGAAGTGGCTTAAATGCAAGGAATTTGAGTCCAGCAGTAGTTTCAACGACAGAGCCTTCCGGCAAACCAACTACATCGTTGTGAACAATCCAGCCTTTGTGGGTATGCCATTGACCATCAGGTTTCAGGGTGATCGTCTGAACATTGCCTTTGTTGTCAGTGAGCTGAACTCGATCGCCGAATTTAAAAATCGCCATGCATCTAACCTATCTGACCTAAGATGGCAACGCCACATAGAGAGAATTGAGTGATTGATTGGAAACTGATTGAATCGATGGAATATCTACCTTTCGGGGATGCGGTTCAAATGCTGTTAAATGCGTTAAACCAATTACTGATGCACCGCTCGCTAGCGCTGCCTTAACCCCAGTATTTGAATCTTCAAAAATAAGACATTTCCTTATATCGACATCAAGCTCCGAAGCTGCCTTTAAGTAACCTTCTGGATCTGGTTTTGAATTGTTCACATCGTCAGAACTCACAATGGATTTGAAATACTCTCTCTTGAGTGATGAGACAACTTTTTCTGCCATTACTCGTGGGCTAGCGGTGACAAGAGCCATTGGTATATTTGCGTGAAAAAGCTCTTCCAGCCTTTCAGCAACTCCCGCCATAGGGGTCAGTCCTGATGTGAAGGCAGCAGTTGTTCTCCGTATCAATTCCTCCATGAAAAATTCAGGCGATTCGACTTCGCCGGTTAGTTGATGCATATAGCGCCCAACACGTAAAAGCGGTCCACCCAGACAATGTCTTTGATCATCTATAGTCCAGTTATAACCAAATTCAGCCATTAAGGCAGTCTCAGATGCAAGCCAGTACGGTTCTGAATCCACCAAAGTTCCATCCATATCCCATAGAACCGCATCAAATAAATAATCAGTTTGCATTGAAATACTTAGCCTCTGGATGAAATGCAATGATCGCTGAAGTAGATTGTTCGGGGTGCAACTGATATTCCTCAGACAATTCCACACCGATTTGCTCTGGATGAAGTAACTCGCAGAGCTGAACTTGCTGAGTTAAGTCTGGACAGGCTGGATATCCGAATGAGTAACGTGATCCTCGATATCCTTGATCCAAAATCTCTTGAAGAGAATCCTTATCAAATCCTCCGAATCCAACTTCTTTTCGCATACGCGCATGCCAATATTCAGCAAGAGCCTCTGTGAGTTGTACAGAGAGGGCATGCAATTCGAGATACTCGCGATACATATTTTTTTCAAATAATTCGGCGGTTGCTCGGCTAACAGAGTTACCCATTGTCACAACGTGGAAGGCAACTACATCAGGAATACCGTCCTGTTCATACATTTCACGAGGCTTATAGAAGTCAGCTAAACATAATCTGCGATCTCGTGATTGGCGTGGAAAGGAGAACCGAGTGCGTTCTGTTCCCAGTAACTCTTCCTCGTGGTGAAGAACTACTAGATCATTTCCTTCGCTGTAGCAAGGAAAGTAGCCATAAACAACAGCCGCTTCAAACCATCCTCGAGCTTGTGCTTCATTGAGCATGGCGCGAAGCCGGGGACGCCCCTCCACTTCGGCGAGCTTCTCATAATCTTCCCTTGAGCCTTTGAGCCCCCACTGTCCAACGAAGAGAGCTCTTTCATCAAGTGAACTTGAGTAGTCCGCAAGTGGAATGCCTTTAACAATGCGTGCGCCCCAAAACGGAGCTTTTGCTAACTCCACATCACTTTGAACATCAGATCTGCGGGTATCGAGAGGCTTCTCTGCTATCTCCACTTTCTTTGTGAGTCGTGTTTTCAACGGAGGCAACTGGACATCTTCACCTCGTTTAATGGCCATTAAAGTGTCCATCAAAGTTAAACCTTCGAAGGCATCCTTTGCATAGCGAACAGTTCCAGGGAAAATTTTCGCAAGATCATCCTCAACAAACGCTCGGGTTAGCGCTGCTCCCCCTAATATAACCGGCCATCTTTCGTTCAATCCACGATTAGTAAGTTCCTGCAAATTCTCCTTCATAATCACTGTTGATTTAACGAGGAGACCAGACATTCCAATTACATCTACATTTTCCCGCTCTGCTGCTTCAATGATTTGGTTGATAGTTTGCTTTATTCCAATATTGACTGTTGTATAACCATTATTTGACAAAATGATATCGACTAGGTTTTTGCCAATATCATGAACATCACCTTTTACGGTTGCGAGCAAAATCTTTCCACGTCCAGCTGAATCTGTTTTCTCCATAAAAGGTTCCAGATAAGCAACAGCAGACTTCATAACCTCTGCACTTTGCAGCACGAATGGCAACTGCATTTTTCCAGAACCAAAAAGCTCACCAACGGTCTTCATTCCATCGAGAAGATAATCGTTGATGATAGCGAGAGCCTTGATCCCTTGGGCAAGGGCGGTGTCCAAATCTTCGGACAGGCCATTCTTCTCGCCATCAATGATACGTTGTTTCAATCGATCAGTAAGAGGTAAAGCAGCAAAAGCTTCAGCTCGCGCACTCTTTGTAGAAGTTGTGGATATGCCCTCAAACATCTCTAACAATGTTTGCAAGGGATCGTAGGTGCAGTTGCCAGAGGAATCATATTCACGTTTGTCATAGATGAGATCAAGAGCGACTTTATATTGGTCTTCTTGTATCCTCGACATAGGAAGAATCTTTGAAGGGTGAACGATTGCAGAATCAAGACCCGCTTTACGACATTCATCTAAAAAGACAGAATTGAGCACAACTCTTGCCGCTGGATTTAAACCGAATGAGATATTGCTGACTCCAAGCGTCGTACTAACTTCTGGGTAGCGATTCTTTAATTCTTTAATCGCCGAGATTGTTTCAAGCCCATCTCGACGTGTCTCCTCTTGACCTGTTGCGATTGGAAAAGTGAGACAGTCGATCATGATGTCGGATATCTCCATGCCCCATGTATTGGTCAACGTTGCTATCAATCGATCCGCAACTTTTAGTTTCCAATCTGAGTCTCGTGCTTGACCTTCTTCATCGATTGTTAGGGCAACAACTGCGGCACCGTGTTCCTTCACTAAAGGCATAATTCGATTGAATCTAGATTCAGGGCCATCACCATCTTCAAAATTGACAGAATTAATAATTGAACGGCCCCCAAGAGATTCTAAGCCTGCTTGTAGAACTGCAGGCTCCGTAGAATCAAGCATGACCGGCAAAGTGGATGCAGTTGCCAAAGCTGAAGCTAAGATTTTCATATCTCTGACACCATCACGACCGACGTAATCAACAGAAAGATCTAGCAAATGAGCACCCTCGCTGATCTGTGATTTAGCGATGTCTACGCAGGCCTGCCAATCCTCCATTAGAAGTGCTTCTCGGAATGCTTTTGATCCATTTGCATTAGTTCGCTCACCTATCGCAAGGTAGGTAGCATCTTGTTTAAAAGGTACGAAACTATAAATTGACGAAAGACCTGAATCCCTTTCAATGGTGCGCAATTGATTTCTTGAAGAACTATTTGAATTGAGCGCTTTAACCACAGAGGCTAAATGTTGAGGCGTCGTGCCACAACAACCACCGACTATTGAAACTTTATATTCGTTGACAAAACCTGCCAGATACTTTCCTAACTCCTCTGGTCCTAGAGGGTATGAAGCACCATCCGAGGTCAAGACAGGTAGACCAGCATTTGGCATTACCGATATAGGGACCTGCGAATGAAGTGAAAGGTAACGTAAATGCTCGGACATCTCAGCGGGGCCTGTCGCGCAATTGAGACCAATAGAGTCAATACCTAAACCCGTTAGCGCATTCAGGGCAGCGCCAATTTCACTTCCGACCAACATAGTGCCGGTTGTTTCGACGGTCACTTGGGCCATAAGAAATATGTCCTTACCACATTTCTTAATGGCTGCTCTTGCTCCATTAACAGCAGCTTTTACTTGCAATAAATCTTGCGCTGTTTCTACGAGTAAAGCATCGGCTCCACCATCGATTAAACCCTCGGCATTTAATTGATATGCCTCTTTTAGAGTTCGATAATCGATATGACCAAGAGTTGGAAGTTTAGTTCCTGGACCCATCGAGCCGACAACAAACCTGGGACGGTCGTCTAGATTTGAAAATTCATCGCACGCTTGGCGAGCAATTTCCGCTCCAGCTTTAGAAAGTTCATATATTCGATCGGAAATATCGTATTCAGAGAGATTCGCAAAGTTAGCGCCGAATGTATTTGTTTCAACGGCATCAACTCCAGCCTCTAAATATTGGCGGTGAACTTCTTTAACAATGTCGGGTCTTGAGATATTGAGAATTTCGTTACAACCTTCATGACCTTGAAAGTCTTCTAAGGTCGGATTTTGAGCTTGCAACATCGTGCCCATCGCGCCATCCACCACAATGATCCGTTCGCTGATTGCGCGACGAAAAGCGGACGATTTAATCATAGACCCTAAAGTTTACAGGGCTAGTCCGAGCAATGAATCCAATGCTCGTGCAACCAAGCCCGAGTCGTCGACATGCGAAGTTCCTAGTGATTTTGAAATTTCTACCCATTCTTTGATGGCTCTAACAACAAGAGGTGTATCTAAATCGTTCGCCAAGGCGTTCACTATTTGTTGTAACAAATCCGTTGCGGGCGCAGTAAAGCCTGCTCCGAGGACTAGAAGTAGATCAGCAAGCAAATCTTGATATTCGGACAGAATTCCATCGTGCCACATTAATTCCTGTGAATAATGGTGATCCATGAGTGCGAGTCGAAGAGCGGCAGGATGAACACCCTCTTCAAGTAACTTCGAGACAAAGACGAGATTACCTTTACTTTTTGACATCTTTTCACCATCAAGGCCAATCATCCCCACATGAAGAAATGCATTCGCAAACGGAGCACCTGTCAAAGCTTCAGCTTGAATCGATGTCATAAAATGATGGGGAAAGATGAGGTCACTTCCTCCTCCTTGAAGATCTATGGCGTATTTACCCAAATCTCTCTCTAAATAATCTGAACCCAGAAGGAAGTGGAGACTGATAACCGAACATTCAATATGCCACCCAGGACGACCATCTCCCCAAGGAGATGGCCAAGAAGGAATCTCGGGTTTAGCGGCAAGCCATAAAACTGGATCTAAAGGGTCTCTCTTACCTGCTCTGCCTGGATCTCCTCCACGTTCACCGAAGATTGCTAAGGCCTCTTCGTAGGGAATGGGCAACCTAGGTAAATATTCCTCGATTGAAAGATACATATCTCCTTCGAGCATATATGTCTTTCCAGATTTCACAAGAGTCTCAAGAGCCTTGATGATCAATGGAATAACCTCTGTCACGCCAACTAAAAATTCAGGAGAACACACATGCAATCTGCTCATGTCAGATGTAAATAATTCGAGTTGGCTTGAGGCAAGTTCTTGCCAATCGACTCTGTCTCGTGTTGCGCGCTCCAGTAACGGATCATCTATATCTGTGACATTTTCAACGAAGCGAACTTTCTTTCCTGAAGATTGCAAATACCTGTTGGCTAAGTCAAAGTAAAGGTAGGTAGCCGCATGTCCAAGATGAGTGGAGTCGTATGGAGTGATTCCACAAACATACAATTTAGGTTCATCTCTGAAATCGAACTGTTGATGCTTTAGTCGTAGCTTCGGGAAATCAACCGGAACTGGATGCACTACAACCGATGGCCATGTGTTCATGAGGTTATTTCCATATTTAACGCTTTATCGGCGAGGTAAATCTCGTATGGCACGCCACTAGATTACCGCCCAAAAATGCATCTCATTGCTAATGTCCGTTGTTATGAAGTTGAAAGCTCTCGGATCAAGCTCAATACAGGTCTCTCGATTGGGTCTGGGAACGATGACATGGGGTCGAGATACAGACGAACATGAAGCAGCAGAGCAACTTCGCCATTTTCTCGATGCAGGTGGGAATTTGATCGATACAGCTGCTTCTTACGGTGATGGCGACAGTGAGCGAGTAATCGGTGGATTCCTAGGAACCCTCGTTGATAGAAGCTCTCTCATCATTGCATCGAAGGCAGGAATTTCTAGTAAAACCGAACGGCGAGTTAACAATACCCGAGCACAATTACTAGGCGATTTGGATGCGACGTTAAATCGGTTAGGTGTTGAATATCTGGATTTGTGGCAAGTACACACGTGGGATGAAGAAACGCCACTGGATGAGACACTCTTAGCTCTGGATTACGCCGTATCTTCAGGCCGTGTTAGGTACGTTGGTGTATCCAATTTCTTGGGCTGGCAACTAGCCCGTGCTTTCACTCTTCAAAATCCAATCTTTGGCAAAGCTCCGATTACATCCATTCAAACTGAATACTCTCTTCTCAATCGCAGCGCCGAGGAAGAAATTTTGCCTGCGTCCCATGCGCTGGGAATAGGTGTCCTAGCTTGGTCACCTCTTGCTCGAGGCGTTTTAACTGGTAAATATCGATTGGGAATCCCAGCTGATTCAAGAGGCGCTACTCCACACTTTTCCAGTTTTGTATCTCCATACTTAGGAAGTCGATCGCGTTCCATAGTTGATGCAGTTTGTGTTGCTGCCGAAGGTTTGGGTTATTCACCACTTGAGGTAGCTCTTTCGTGGGTGCGAGATGATGATCGCGTTGCATCGGCGATCGTTGGTGCTCGCACTGGTGCTCAATTGCGTGGGATATTAACTGTTGAGGAGATAGAACTACCAGATCAAGTCCGCACAGCACTCGATGATGTCTCTGCTCTTTAAACCAAGTTAACAATCGCTAGGCATTATGTAAAAAGTGCAATAAAGATCGTACTCCAAATCTCAAGCCTTCTACTGGAACACGTTCGTCCACTCCATGGAAGAGAGCAAAGAAATCTAAATCTGCTGGCAATTTCAAAGGACTAAATCCATAGCCGGTAATCCCCAAATCTGAGAGAGCCTTATTATCAGTGCCCCCGCTCATCACGTAAGGAATCGGTATACCTTCAGGATCTTCAGCCAAAATCGCTGCACACATCGCTTCTACGAGTGGGCCATCAAAGTCAACTTCTAGCGCCTTATCTCTTACGAGAATTTCTATCTCGGCATCATCCCCGGCAAGTTCACGCATAGTCTTCATCAGCGTCTCCTCATGGCCCGGTAAAAATCTTCCATCTACAACCGCAGTGGCCACTTGTGGGATCACATTCGCTTTATAACCAGCATCCAATTGTGTCGGATTTGCTGTTGTTTGAACTGTTGCAGCCATCATTCGGACAGCTCCCCCAACATGTTTGTGCAAAGAGGATGTATCTTTTGGATCGTACTTCTCACCTACAAGTTCAGCGATTTTGGACCAGAATTTTGCGCCAGTTTTAGTTTCGAGCGCGGGCCACTCGTATTGGCCGATTCGCGCAATAGCGCGGGCTAATTTCGTCACAGGATTATCTCGATTGATAAATGATCCATGACCAGCGGTTCCTTTCGCGGTCAACTTCATCCAGGTAATACCTTTTTCTGCAGTTTGAATCCAGTACAACCTATGTCCGCCAGTGATCGTTACAGAAAATCCTCCCACTTCGGAGATTGCTTCGTTGTAACCATCAAAGATGTCGGGGCGGTTTGCAACCATCCAGCGCGATCCATACGATCCACCGGCTTCTTCATCTGCAAAGAAAATTAGAAGAATATTTCGAGGAGGCGTGTAGCCAAATTTCTTCCAACCTCTTGCTATTGCCAGAAATTGCGCGCAACCATCTTTCATATCTACCGCGCCGCGACCCCATATATATCCATCCTTTAACTCGCCACTCCAAGGATCAATACTCCAGTCTTTAGCGTCAGCTGGAACGGTATCAAGATGGCCATGAACTACTAAACCAGGCCTCGAAGAATCTACACCCGCGATTCGAGCTACTACACTCCAGCGATTTCCTTCTGAAATTATGTATTCAGAATCAATACCCACTTCTTTGAGTTGCGCCGCAACATATTCCGCGACCGCCTTTTCATCGCCTTTTCCTTCGCCAAAATTTACAGACGGTATTCGAATCATCTCTTGAAGAAGTCTGATTGCATCGGTTTCGATTGCAGCAATTTGCTCGACAGTAAAAATTGATGTGAGAGATTGAGTGGCCATAACCTCATCTTCTCATCTCGTGGCTTCTTTCAATGCATCTTTCTCCATACTTGAAGGTCATTTGAAGTGGAATATGGTCCGATTTTCGCAAATAGACCTAATCTTGATACCCTTTCGCCTCTGCAAAAATCGACCTGTCCGGGTGGCGGAATTGGCAGACGCGCTAGCTTGAGGTGCTAGTGGCCGCAAGGCCTTCGGGGTTCAAGTCCCCGTTCGGACACCATCTATATACCGCTGCAACCTCTCCCAAACTTCAGCCTGCTAGGTGGTTAGATATCGACATGGCTGAGCTGCTCTATTACTGCGGGACTATGGATTCTGGAAAGTCCACTCTTGCACTTCAAACAGCCCATAACCACCGTTCACGAGGGCGCAGCGGACTCATTTTCACCAATCGCGATCGCGGCGGACGCGGGATAATTACTAGTCGTCTTGGCCTTCGAAGTGAGGCCATTGAAGTAGATCCTGAGATGGATTTACATAAAATTGTCGTAGACATGCTTTCTCGAGGCGAGAAGGTAGATTTCATTATTTCTGACGAAACCCAGTTCTTCGAGGCAAGTCACATTGAACAACTTGCTCTAATCGTCGATGGTTTAGGGATTGATGTTTATGCATTCGGGATTCTTACCGATTTTCGTACCAAACTCTTTCCAGGATCTGCCCGACTTGTCGAACTTGCAGATCGTGTACTCACTCTTCAAGTTGAAGCATTGTGTTGGTGCGGTGAACGTGCAACCCACAATGCACGTCTAATTAATGGTGAGATGACTACCCAAGGCGAGCAGGTCGTCGTTGGTGATACCTCAAGCCAGGATCAGGTTGCTTACGAGGTCCTTTGCCGTAGGCACCATATGCGAAAAGTCACGTCACGTTCTTCTAAAGCAGCCAATAATCAACCATTACCATTTCAGGAATTTTGATACTTCAAGCAGATTACGGAGGGCAAACAAAATGAGTTTTAAAACAAAGGCATATGCTGCACACGAGGTCGGTAAGCTCCTAGAACCATTTGAATTCGAACGACGATCTTTGCGTCCAACCGATGTTGCTCTCAAAATCTCCTATGCGGGAATCTGTCATTCCGATATTCACACAGTCCGCGGCGAGTGGGGCAAGGTTATAACTCCATGCGTTCCTGGACATGAGATTGTTGGAGTTGTAACCGAAGTTGGTAACTCTGTTGAGAAATTCTCACCTGGTGATCTAATCGGAGTCGGTGTTTTCGTAGACTCCTGTCGTAATTGTGAGAATTGCAAGCGCGGAATGGGTAATTATTGTTTTGAAGGCATGACCGGCACGTATAACAGTGTTGAAAGAGATGGCCAAACTATTGCTCAAGGTGGCTATTCAAATTTCTTTGTTATCGATCAAGATTACGCGGTCCATATTCCAGATAATCTCGATCTTGCTGGAGTGGCACCTTTAATGTGCGCGGGAATCACCCTGTATTCACCGCTTCGTCATTGGGGAGCTGGACCAGGTAAGAGAGTTGGAGTCATTGGTCTCGGTGGCCTTGGACATATGGGTGTGAAATTTGCTTCCGCAATGGGTGCTGAAGTGACCGTATTTAGCCACTCTCCTTCTAAAGAGGATGATGCTCGACAAATGGGTGCAGATCATTTCATTGTTACAAAAGACCCTCGAGTCTTCAAAGAATTAGAAAATAGTTTTGATTTGATTCTCAATACCGTCAGTGCTGAAATTGACTTGGATCCATACTTGAAGACTCTGCGACTTGATGGAACTCTCGTAGTTATAGGTCTGCCAGGCAAACCGTATGCAATCAATGCCGGGACGCTCTTGGAGAAACGTCGATCTCTTGCAGGTTCGATGATTGGTGGATACCCAGAATTGCAAGAAATGATTGACTTCTGCGGTGATCACAATATCGTAAGCGAAGTTGAAGTCATTGAACCTTCATACATCAATACTGCTTACGATCGCACAGTCGCTAGCGACGTGAAATATCGATTTGTTATAGACGCCTCGAAATTTTAAAGGATGTTATAAAAATTGATGCGCTACGAGTGCAACAATAGGAGCCAAGAACAAGCTGGGAAGTAAATCGCCAATTCGTATCTGCTTAATGCCAAGCAAGCGTAAGGAAATACCGAAAAGCAATATCCCTCCGACTGTCGTCATCGCTTCAATTTGATATTTATTCATTATGTTTCCCAAGAAGAACCCAACAAGAGTCCATACTCCTTGATAGATTCCGACCGGAATTGCAGAGGCGATAACGCCAAGCCCAAATGTGGACGCAAATGCAATTGCAGCGAAGAAGTCAAGAGTGCTTTTGAGTACTAGTTGTGTAATACCAGTACCCATGCCATCAGAGATGCTACCCATGATTGCCAGTGGACCGATGACGAAGAGTAGTGACGCTGCCATAAAACCGGCTATGAAAGAATTTTCTTCACCACCAAATCGTTCTTTGAGCCGGTTTCCAAAATTCTCCAATTTATCTTCTATTCCAGCCGCCGTGCCAAGTAAGCCGCCCAACAACAGCGCGGCGAGTGTGCCTAGAAGTGTCCATCCTCCAGGTACATTTTGAGAAAATTCAAGAGACCATAAATTTTTAGCGGCATCTGCCGCCCCTAAAAGAGTTACACATCCAAGTACATCAGTAATCAATGTTCGCGATCGCAGAGAAAGTCGGCTTCCGCCTTTCATGCCTATGAATCCGCCTGCGACTACAGCGCAGACATTTATGACTGTGCCTATACCTCTGAACATTGTTCTAGATTACCAATTGATAGATGGAATATCACGTGACTGCAATATTGCGTTAGTTTTAGAAAATGGTTTTGATCCAAAGAAACCTCGATATGCACTTAATGGACTCGGATGCGCTGAGGACAAGATCGATTCTTCAGAGAAGTAGTGAGAGAATTTTTGTGCATGAGCACCCCACAAAATTGCGACAGGATTTTTTGCTGATGCTGCATTGATAATTCCCTCAGTTATCTTCATCCAGCCTAACTTTTGATGTGAAAGCGGTTTACCCGTTTCACATGTAAGGTGTGTATTGAGCATAAGAACACCTTGATCAGGCCAACTACAGATACGTTCAAGGGAGGTATCACGACCGAGATCATTTTGAATCTCGAGCATGATGTTTCGCAAAGAAGGCGGAATCTTTTTGGAGTGAGGGGGAATTGCAAATGCCAATCCATTGGCAAATTCCTTATTTGGATATGGATCTTGACCTATGAGTACAACTGAGATTTGATCAGGGTTGACTCGCAGCGCAGCGAAAACATTACCCTCTGGGTTATAAGTTCCTGGTCTAAGGTGACTCTCGATTCGATCAATCTCTACCCGATAAATACTTAGAACTTCTTGCCATGAAGGCGCAAGAGAGTTAAAGAGCGCGGGCAAAGAACCGTCCACCATCTTCTGAGACACTTATCGGTAATCCATATGCACGGGAGAGGTTCTCCCCCGTGAGAACTGACCTAATCGGGCCTGTTGCGATAGCAACTCCTTGCGATAAAAGCAGAGCATGAGTAGTTCCGGCTGGGATTTCTTCGATGTGATGAGTAACGATCACTGTTGCAGGTGCAAGCGGATCGCGAGCAAGTTCTTCCAATCTACGCAATAGGTCTTCTCTTCCTCCAAGATCGAGGCCAGCAGCTGGTTCGTCAAGAAGCAACAACTCCGGATTAGGCATTAAAGCGCGAGCGATTAGCGCACGCTTCTTTTCACCATCACTCAGCGTTCCAAAAGTTCGGTTTGCAAGTTCGCGTACTCCAAGTGTTGTAAGAAGCCCCATGGCTCTAGATTCGTCCCACAAATCATAAGCTTCTTGCCATCTACCGAAAATGGCATAGGCAGAAGTGAGCACAACATCTAAAACGCTTTCTTCTTGCGGTATTGTTTCGAGTACCTGATGTGTAACATAACCAATACGTGGCCGAAGTTCGAATACATCAACCTTGCCTAAAGTTTCTCCTAATACATCTACTCGTCCTGTTGTTGGATGTATACGTGTAGCAGCTAGCTGAAAGAGAGTTGTTTTACCTGCACCATTGGGACCAAGAATTACCCACCGTTCCCCTTCATGTATAGAGAAGGAAATAGGCCCAAGAATATTTGCAGTACCCCGCCTTACAGTTACTCCTTCAAGGGCCAAAATCGAGTTCACGGGTAGAAGATACCGGTTGGTAAAACCGTTTTCCCGTAAACTGACCGATGTGATGAGCGAGATTTCCAACAAGTACACCGGACTCATCTTGATATCTGGAGCTGATGCCCCTGGTGTTACTCAGGCACTCTTCGAGACTCTCTCCCCTTTCTCCGTTTCAATTTTAGATATGGAGCAAGTCATTATTAGGGGTCGACTGATCTTGACCACCCTCATAGAACTGCATCCGGATCATCAGAGTGCGATCGAAGAAGATTTAATGACTCTTGGGCAGAAACTCGCAATGGATATCGCCGTTGACTTTTCAACACATGATGTCGTTTCTCGTGATGACTCTTCTCGATTACAACTTGTGGTCTTGGCAAAAAAACTATATCCAAAGGCCATAGCCTCAGTTGCCGCAGCAATTAATAAACATGGCGGCAATGTAGATAGATTTCGTAGAACCGCAGCTTATCCGGTCACATCGATTGAATTCGATGTAGCCCTTCCTCAAAATCAATCAGTTCAAGCGCTTAAGAGTGATCTAGCTGAACTTGCGTTACGAGAGGGAATCACACTCTCCATTGAAGCGGGTGGTTTAACTCGAAGAAGTAAGCGAATCGTTCTACTCGATATGGATTCGACTTTCATTCAACAAGAGGTTATTGATTTGCTAGCCGAGAAAGCAGGTGTATTAGAAGCTGTTGCTCGGATTACAAATGCAGCCATGCGAGGCGAAGTAGACTTCGCACAATCCCTCACAGAGCGAGTAGCACTTCTCAAAGGTTTATCCGAGAATGTATTCAAAGAGGTAGCAGAGCAACTTGTATTGACTCCAGGCGCGAGGACTCTCGTTCGCACGCTCCACCGTATGGGTCATAAAGTAGGAATAGTCTCCGGTGGGTTTACAAATGTCATTGAACCTCTCATTCGAAACATGAAGGTTGATTTCTTCAAAGCAAACACTCTCGAAGTTGTTGATGGTCATCTCACGGGGCGGGTAATCGGCCCCATCATCGATAGACCTGCCAAAGCGCAGGCGTTAAAAGAATTTTCCGAACAAGAAAGTGTTCCTCTTTCTCACGCTATCGCAGTAGGAGATGGAGCGAATGATTTAGATATGATTCGAGAAGCCGGACTCGGTATAGCATTTAATGCAAAACCATCAGTACGAACACAAGCAGACAGCGCCTTGGATCTCCCGTACTTAGATGCAATTCTTTACCTAATAGGCATTCCTCGAGAGGAAATTGAAGCCGCTGATAGAGAGCTTACAAACGGCTAGCGTGAATATCGGTTACTAAAATTCCCCTAGCTCCAACTTTGTACAAATCATCCATAACCCGATTAACTTCTTTACGTTTTACCATTGCTCGAACAGCGCTCCATCCTTGCTTTTGAAGCGGTGAGATAGTCGGTGATTCAATACCTGGGGTTAGCGCGCATGCTTGCGATAAATGCGAACTCTCTACATCGTAATCAACTAGAACATATTGTCGTGCAATAACTACTCCATTAATGCGGCGAATCACAGTTTCTGTTTCTTCAGATCTATTCGCGCCACTGCGTTCGATAAGTATCGCTTCAGAAGTCAGTAATGGTTTGCCAAAAGTTTGTAGCCCTGCCGCACGTAACGTTCCCCCGGTCGAAACGACATCAGCAATCACGTCGGCCACACCAAGTCGTACCGAACTCTCTACGGCACCGTCAAGTCTGACAACTGAGGCAGAGATTCCATTGTCTTTGAGATAACGTTCCACAAGGCCTGGATAAGCCGTGGCAATGCGTTTATCATTTAGATCAACTTCTTGTGGCGCAGCAAAACGAAAAGTACTTCTACCAAAATCTAATGGCAAAATCTCATCCGCTGTAACTTTACTATCGAGAAGTAAGTCGCGTCCTGTGATACCCAAGTTAAGCTCTCCATTGCCGACGTAAATCGCAATGTCGCGAGGGCGTAAGTAGTAGAACTCGATATCGTTCTCAGGATCGTAAAGAGTAAGGTCGCGAGAATCTGTGCGCTGCCTATACCCAGCCTCTTTAAGAATCGCAATGCTCGACTCTGCCAATGACCCCTTGTTTGGTACAGCTATCTTAAGCATCAGAGTTCCTTATATACATCATCAAGAGTAAGTCCACGGGCGAGCATTAAAACTTGTAGTCGATAAATTAATTGAGAAATTTCCAGAGCAAGGGCCTCATTGCTCTCATGTTCGGCTGCCAGCCAGACTTCACCAGCTTCTTCCAATACCTTTTTACCAATTGAATGTATTCCAGCATCTATTGCTTCTACAGTCGATGAACCCTCTGGCCTTGTCAGAACTTTCTCTGACAATTCTGACCAGAGGGTTTCAAATGACTTCATGAGAAGTATTTTACCTTCTTGGACACTTCTCTGCTGACTATTTAATACTCACTCTACTGATGCGTAGCCATGAGATAAATCCCCAGATAACGAACGGAAGATAAATAGCGTAGAGGGTGCCTGTTGGGTAATACCCATTGGAAAATGCAAAAGGAACGCCTACGAGATCTACAGCGATCCAGACTAACCAAAATTCAACATATCCCCTACTCATGCCAAAGGTGGCAAGTGCGGTACCAGTGAAAATCCAAGTGTCAACAAAGAGCCATGTCCCAGATTCCCCCAGCGCCTTGAAAATATTTTGCGCGACAAGAAAGAAAATGACAGTAATCGGAATTAACCACATCTTCTCTCTCAACGTAGTCCAGCGCGGATTGACTGCGACATGCTCACCGGAGGATTTACGTGTTTGGCTCCACTTCAGCCAGCCATAAGCGCTCACAATAATGAGAAGAAGATTTCTACTTGCCTGTCCGTAGAAATTTGCATGCTGAGTGTC
>CAYRJB010000009.1:0-23813 GCA_964424485.1 uncultured Actinomycetes bacterium | reverse complement strand
TAGGTCGTGAAGTTCGTGGCGGTCTCGTCACATTCTTCACCATGGCTTACATCGTTGCACTCAACCCATTGATTCTCGGATTCGCAAAGGATGCTGATGGAAAATTCATCGGCGGCTTTGATGCTCCGAACCTTCCACTTATTGCTGCAGCAACTGCTCTTGTTGCTGGCGTGCTCACCATTTTGATGGGCCTTGTTGGCAATTTCCCACTCGCTCTTGCTACAGGTCTTGGACTCAATAGCTTTGTTGCTTATGGCATTGCCTCCAAGATGACATGGCAAGATGCAATGGGCCTTGTTGTACTTGAAGGCTTGATCATCACCGTTTTGGTGTTGACCGGTTTCCGCCAGGCAGTTTTCAAGGCAGTACCACAGCAGATTAAGTATTCAATCTCAGTCGGTATCGGTCTCTTCATTACACTCATCGGTCTTGTTGACTCAGGATTCGTTCGTCGCACAAGCTCTGGTCCAGTTCCAGTTCAGCTTGGCGATGGTGGCAACCTTGTTGGTTGGCCAATCGTCGTATTCGTTGTTGGACTCTTGCTCATCATTGCATTGATGGTTAAGAAGACAAAGGGTGCGCTGCTCATTGGAATTGTTGGAGCAACTGTTCTTGCAATCATCGTTGAAAAGGCATTCAAGATTGGTCCTAACTTCATTGCTCCAGACAAGGTTAATCCAAAGGGCTGGGGACTCAATGTTCCAGCGATTCCAAGTAAGTTGGTAGCGACTCCTGATTTCTCTCTTCTCGGTCATTTCAACCTACTCGGCTCATTCAGCCGCATCTCTGCAATCTCTGCAGTGCTGCTCATCTTCACTCTTTTGCTCTCTGACTTCTTCGACACAGTCGGAACAGTTACGGCTATTGGCCATGAAGGCGGCTTGATTCAAGCTGATGGCACAGTTCCAAATAATGATCGTGTTCTTCTCGTTGACTCGCTTGCTGCAGTTGCAGGTGGCGCAGCGAGCATCTCATCGAATACGTCATATATCGAGTCGGCATCAGGTGTTGGTGAAGGAGCGCGTACAGGTTTAGCTTCCGTAGTTACCGGTATCTGCTTCTTGCTCACTACTTTCTTGTCACCGCTCGTTGCAGTGATTCCTTACGAAGCTGCAACACCAGCCTTGGTCATTGTTGGTTTCTTAATGATGACTCAAATCAAGGATATTGATTGGCAAGATCTTGGAATTGCGATTCCAGCATTCTTGACCATCATCCTTATGCCATTTACTTACTCAATCTCAGTGGGTATTGGCGCAGGCTTTGTATCACACGTAGTAATCCGTGCCGTTCAGGGTCGCATCAAGGAAGTTCACGGACTTCTCTTGCTCGTTTCCGCGCTCTTCATGGTTTACTTCTTGTCTTCACCAATCAATATTTGGGTTGGCAAGTAATTTCTACAATCAAATAAAAATAGGGCCCTCGATTATTCGAGGGCCCTATTTTTATTTCCCAGTGATTCTTGCTGCGGCGAGTTTGCCCGAGATGAGCACCATAGGTACTCCAACCCCAGGTTGCGTACCCGAGCCTGTAAAGACAATATTGTCGAAGGCAAGGTTCTTTGGCCTAAATGGACCAGTTTGCAGAAAAGTATGTGCGCTTGCGAATGGAGCACCAGCTTCAAGTCCCATTTCTCTCCACTCTAGAGGAGTGGTGATATGTTCAATTTCAATAGATTCTCCAAAACCGCCATATCCGCGCCCTTCCATGACTCGAATCATTTCATCTCGGTAGCGGTTCTTCTCAATTCGCCAATCAATCTTTGCTGTGAGGTTAGGCGTTGGAAATAGTATGTAATATGAGTGTTTTCCAACTGGCGCCAAACTGGAATCATCTTTCGTAGGAATTGTGACAAGCAAACTTGGATCGCTCATGAGTTGCTTTTTATTGATCAATTCATCAAAAATCCCATCCCAAGATTCGCCGAAGTGAATATTGTGATGTGCAGTAAAGTCATATGACTTTGAAGATCCTGCAAGCAACGTGACGCATGAGGGTGAGTAGGTAAGTCGCTTCACGCTTCGAGGAGTCTGACCAATGAGCTCTTTCCACGCAATCGGCAAATCTGGATTGAGAACAACTGCATCAGCCTCGATACGCTCACCATTGTGAGTGTGAACAGCGACGGCACGCGAACCTTGCATCTCAACTCGAGTAACAGTGGTGTTGTATTTAATTGTGACACCATGTTTTTCTGCTGCACCAGCGAGGCCACGAGGTAAGGCATGCATTCCACCTTTTGGAAAGAAGACGCCATTTACTGAATCCATGTATGCAATAACTGCATATATTGCAAGTGCTTGCTGTGGGCTGACTCCTGCATACATTGCTTGAAATGAGAAGACTTTTTGAGTTCTAGGATCCTTTAAATATTGATTTACTTTAGGAGCCAACTTTCGAAATGCACCCATCGCAATGAGCTTTGCAAGATTTGGAGTAAGCAGGTTAAGGGGAGAGTCAATATTTCTGTCGATAAAATCATTCATCTCGTATTTGTAAAGTCGGGATACAAAGTCGACATATCGTTCGTAACCCGCCGCTTCGCGAGCGCCAATAACAGTCCTAATCTCTTCGCGCATCTTTTCTGTATCAGCATGCACATCGAGAGTTGAACCATCATGATAGAAAGCGCGATAGAGGGGAGAGACTGGTTGGAGTGTTATCCAATCCTTCATGTTTTCGCCTACTGCTCCAAATGCTTCCTCAATCAATGAAGGCATCGTGAGAACCGTTGGACCTGTATCGAAGGAATAACCATTAGTTTGCAGGAGTCCATTTCGACCTCCCGGGAAACTCTCTCTTTCTAAGATAGTGACTTTTCTTCCAGCCCCAGCGAGATGAAGTGCGGCGCTGAGACCAGCAAGACCAGCCCCGACAATAATGACGTTATCGCTTTTACCTTTTATAGTCTTCATGGATTTTTCTATTTACTCCGTTGTGTGGCAAGTGCTGCTAAGAATTTCAACATATTTTTACCTTCTTGGGTTATTGCATCGTTATTTAGCGCAGTTAAAGCCTTGCTACTAAATTCGGCAATGAGCGACTCAATTTGCGTAGGTGCGCCAGTGGATTGAATCATGCTTTGAAGTTCTGAGATTTCGCTCGGCGATATATCAGCCTTGCCAAAAAGATCGTTAAATCTCTGTTGGTCGTTCAGTTTTTCTACAGCTAGTGCTATAAGCGCCGTTCGCTTGCCTTCTCGTAGATCATCCCCAGAAGGTTTGCCTGTTTCAGCCGAGTCGCCAAATACTCCTAAAAGGTCATCGCGAAGTTGAAATGCTTGCCCGAGCGGAATGCCGTAAGCACTGTAGCTCTCTAAATTCGCGCCAGAACCGAGTAAAGAGCCGAAATGTATCGGCCTTTCCACCGAATATTTCCCAGATTTAAATGTTGCAACTTTCAGTGCTCGATCGACTGACTCACTCTTGAGAGTCTGCTCCAAAACATCTAGATATTGACCAGCCATCAATTCAACCCTCATGAGATCAAAAAGAGGCGCAAGCCTTTTTTGGGATTGAGAAGAGATTCCAGATTCATTGATTAATTTATTCGCCCATACCAATGCCAAGTCGCCTAAGAGAATTGCGGCGGCCCTCCCAAAGTTTGACGATGAGCCACTTAGTTTTCGTGAAATATGGAGCGATTCATATTCTTTGTGAATAGCCGGAGCTCCACGCCTGGTGTCAGATCCATCCATCACATCATCATGAATCAAGGCACAGGCATGAACGAGTTCGAGTGCAGCAATTGCGTTAATGCTCGATTTATCTAAGAGTCCGCCGCTTCCTACCAATCCTGCCGCAGCGAAGAGAGGTCTAAAACGCTTTCCACCATTAATGAGATATCTCGTCAATGATTCGGCAACGTATGTGAGCTCTGGATCAATCTCGCGGAGCAAGGCGCTCTCTCGAGCAAGAAATTCGCCAAGCGCGGCATCGATATCGCTACGCAGTGCGCTGAAATCGGAGGCCAAATCAGCCTCGCTAGGAGAGTTAAACCGATATTGAAAAGATTCGCTCACGTGATAAAGGTACCCTGAGCCCCTATGTTAGGCACAACGACCATCTCCATTGAACTCTTCCCTCCGAAAGACTCGGCAGGCGAGGAGAGAATGTGGAGCGCTATCGAGCGCCTTAAAAATATTAATCCGGATTTTGTCTCTGTGACGTATGGCGCAGGTGGCTCGACACGAGATCGCACCATTCGAATCGCCGAAGAGCTGACGACACACACTGGGGTCCCAACAATTGCACATCTGACATGTGTTGGAGCGACCCGGGATGAACTCGTTGCAATTCTCGATGACTATCACGCTGCCGGTATTACTAGCATTCTCGCTCTTCGTGGCGATCCACAAGGCGGTCCAAGAGCTCCATGGATTGCAACTCCCGGAGGATTCTCGCACGCGGATGAATTAGTAGCGCTCGCCGCTAGCCACGGTAATTTTTCAATAGGTGTTGCAGCTTTTCCTGATCTACATCCGGCGTCTGAAGGAAATTTCAATCAAGATATAGATGTTCTTTTGAAGAAAGAGTCCTTAGGTGCAAGCTTTGCGACAACCCAATTTTTCTTCGAGTACAGTGCTTTTGCCAGATTACGGGACGCGCTGAATGGAAAAGGTTCTCACTTGCGTCTACTCGCGGGCATTCTCCCAATCTCAAGCGTGAAACAGCTTGATCGAATGGCCGAACTCAATGGAACGCCGATCCCAGAATGGGTCTACCAACGTTTTGCTGGTCATGAAAATCCAGAGATCATTCGAGCAATCGGAGTAGACATTGCTACGGAACTTTCAGAACGTCTACTTCGGGAAGGGGTGGATGGGTTGCACTTCTACACAATGAATAGTTCGCCGTCAACAATTGAGATCATGAATCGGTTGCAGGGTTAGGAATTTTCGACGATGACCTTCAATGAATTTTCATCAAAGTGGAGCTCTTTGCATGGTGGAGTTGAAGTAAAAGGAATTATCAAAGTTTGGTTGAGGATTTCATATTGGATTGCTGGATTTACCAAAAGCGCCAATCTCATCACCTTTCTCGGATTAATTTTCGGAATTCTTACATTTATTTTTGCCGGAGAATGGCGTGGAATCATTTATCTTGTGCTCGCACTTGTTGCAGATGGTTTAGACGGCACGGTTGCCATTAGGCACAATCGCGATAGCAAGCTGGGAGCGGTAATCGATTCGGTTGTCGATCGAATAGTTGAGGCGCTTTGGGCGCTTGCATTTATTAAGATTGGTGCTCCCATCCTGATTGTTGCAATCGCCTGGCTAGCTGCATCTATTCAAGAATACTTGCGTGCACGGTTAGGAGGAGTCGGAATCTCAGAAGTAATGAGAGTGACGGTCGCAGAACGACCGGTTCGCGCATCTTTACTGTTTGTTGCAATGATCGGAGAGCGCATCACTATCTCGATGACTACACCAATTGCTTATATTTGGTTGGTGCTGCAGGTTTATAGCTTAATTAATGTTGCCCGTGATGGCTTCGTACGCCTTCGTTAGTACCACCCGTTAAATCCCTTTGTACGGCCTCGGCCACAATTTCTGCACTCATTCCTACCAACGGTAAACCTCCACCAGGATGAGCAGAACCGCCAACACAGTACAAATTGTGAATTGGCGATCTATTTTTGGCTCGCAAAAATGTTGCGCGTGCACCGTTACTTGAAGTCCCGTAAATCGAACCCCCTGGTGCATTAACTTGGTTTTCTAGATCTTGCGGGGTCTGTATGCGAAGGAATTCCATACGCGATCTCACGTTCAAACCTTTTGCTTCCATGCGATCAATAATATGTTCTGCATATTTCTCTCCATAACCGCTCCAGTCAAACCCCCTCTTTCGATCGTGGGTAGCATGCAGCGGTGCATTAATAAGGACAGACCAAGCTTCAGTGTTTGCTCTCTTAGTCATCCCTTGTGGCGAACATATGTAAATTGTTGGATCTGGGACGGGCAATCTTCGCTGAAAAAGATAATCAAACTCTTCATCGTAATTTTCTGGGAAAAATATATTGTGATGAGCAAGATCTGGACCCCAACCCTTGCTTCGATCAATTCCAATCTGAAGTGAGAATCCGCTAAAAGAAGGAGTCGACCTTCGTAATTTTCGCCGCTCGGATTTCACTTTCACATCCGAGGAGATCAGGGTTTCATAAACAATGTGGGCATCGGCATTTGCAACCACTACATCAGCAGAAATTACCTCTCCAGTCTGAAGTTGAATTCCGTTAGCTGAACCATGCGAAGTCCTAATCGCAGATACCGGCGCATTAAAATGCACTTGTACCCCAAGTTCAATGCACCTTTTTAGGAGAGCGTCTGCAAGTGTGCCTACGCCTCCCTCGAGGTGCCATGCACCAAAAGTAGTTTCGATAAATGCAATTGTGAGAAGCACTGCAGGAGCCTTGCGAGGGTCAGAGCCCGAGTACGTTGCGTAACGGTCAACGATATAGCGCAATCGTTCATCATCAACTAACGATCGAGTGTACGAGCGCAAGGATGAAAGAGGAGCAATTTTCATAAGATCGCGTAATGCGCCTGGCCGTCTGAGTATTTCATTGAGAGGCTTGAGTTCGGATTCAATAAAGGGGGTTCGCGCAACGTCCCACATGAGCTCTGCTCTTTGCATCAAGTTATGCCATTGATCAGCAGCAGACTTTCCACAGGTTTTTTCAATTGCCTCGCAAGTTTTAGGCAAACTGAGGTTGGGAAAATCTAAGATTGTGCCATCTGAAAAGTTGTAACGAAAAGATGGGTCTACAGGCTTAAGCCCAACGTTATTTTCAAATCGAGTCCCAGTGCGAATGAAGAAATCTCTGAAGACGGCAGGAATAGTAAGTAGTGAAGGCCCTAAATCAAATCCAAAATCTCCGAACCACTCTGTTCTACATTTTCCCCCTGCGCGATGGGAAGATTCGAAAATTTCAACCGCATGGCCATATTTTGCTAAGCGAGCGGCACTCATCATGCCACCTACTCCAGCGCCAATAACAACCACTTTTGCCATCAGAGAAATCTACCTTTCCAATGTAGGCGACCCTTTTTATGAAGTATGAAGGAGCGCACAATTAATCCGAGCAGAATCAGAGTTGAAACTGGGTGTAGAAAAGTTGCACCCCACGAAGATCTAGTTTTCACTGCCGAAATCGCAAATGATAGAGAGACAAGTAGATAGCCGATGTAGCCCCAAGCGCTTCCAAAAAGTGCCGAAGCTATCGGAAGGAGCCCGATACTGATCAGAATGAAACTGGCCGCAATTGCTCCAACTCGCGAACCAAACGCGCTCCATAAAGATTTTGAATAGCCATCAAAGAGTTCGGCAGACGAGGAATACATCCGGCAGGTTGCAATCGCGCTCGCATCTGCGACAGTGCCCTTAAAACCACTCTCAACAAGAAGTCGTGCAAGGGCTAGATCGTCAAGAACTTCACCTCGAATTGCTGCGTGCCCTCCAGATTTCAAGTAAGCATCTCTTGAGACGATAAAAAATTGACCATTTGCTATGGTCATCGATTTGATTCGATATTTCTCCGCCAATCGCAAAGGGACAGATGCCATCCAGGACCATTGAAGCATTGGTTGAATGAGACGTTCAAAAAAGCTCAAGGCTATTTCGCGAGGATGAGGTGAGAGAAAATCAAGCTTCCAGTTTTCCAATGCATGGATGGAATTGGAAATCGCATGTTTGTGAAGCTCGACATCTGCATCAAGAAATACAAGATATTTGCTCTGAATATTTTCAGCAAGTTGTTGGCAAGCCCAATTTTTCCCCAGCCAGCCTTGTGGCAATTCTTTTCCGTGCACAATCTCAAACCTGTAATTGCTGCGATTCTTCTGAAGAATCGAAAGCGTCGAATCCTCGGAATGATCATCGAGAACTCTTACATTGAAATCAGAGAGACCTCTCTGAGATGTGGCTGACATGAGAGCTTTTTCAGCATTTGCCTCTTCATTTCGCATGGGAATAAGGATGGTTGTGGATACATCAATAGTGAAAGGTTGAGTGCTCACGACGCGCATCGTCAATGAATTAAGGATGACAAAGAAAAGTGCAGCAAGTGGCACCAAAAGGATCAGGAGAGATATCGGCATCAATCGAACTCAGGTCTGCCAAATCGAGTGAAGAAAATATAGGGAAAGATGATTGCTGCCATGCCAAAGGTAGCGATCAGCGAAATTCCGGCGCGGTCAAAGAAGAAGACTCCACCAATAAATCCGGAGAATATGGTCCAAAAGAGAAAGTAATCCACGCGGCGCACAGATATCCCGTTCTTTCGACGCTCTTTTGGCAAAATCTTATGCAGAAGCGTGCAGAGCAGAATTCCAACCAACAACCAACCTATGGAATTTGAAAGTGGAATTTCTGGTGCGAATGGCGTTGTTGGAGTTGTGGCCTTCCAAGTCCAGCGGGCATCGGCAACCATGGTTGGGTCGATATAAAGATCCCAAAACATCAATCCACAACCTGCGATAACGCTTGGCCAATGCTTACTCAGCTTTCTGCCAACAAGCAGCATGGGATAGACCATCATCAACCAAGCAAACGGAACAACCATCGGCACGCCAAATATTTTCGGTCCAAGCGTTTGGCCGTAGTGGTATTCGCCGAATGGCCAGCCAGTCGTGGAACCAACCCATTCAATAATAAAACTTAAGAAAAAAGTGACCGACGTGTAAATGGTGCTAAATCGATTGCCGAACGCGTACCTGGAGTGGAGTGACATAAAGGTTCCACCTGCGAGTACGTAAAGAATGGTTACTGTTTCAGTTGAATCGAGAAGGGGATAGGCAATCTGTGCGCCTACAGCGGTAAATAAAAGTAGGTAGAGCCATAGATTTTCTAAGGGGGAAATCACTGTTCTGCGATCATGGCGCGGACGAAATTGTCTGATAGACATTAATCACCTACAACCATCGGCTGCGCACCAGTAGCCTTTTGGAGTTCTGAAAAGGTTGAGGGAAAGACTGCGTGTGGATGTCCGGCGGCTGCCCAAACCACATCGTATTCACCCAGTGCTTCATCAATAATAATTATCGGTGCCTCAATATTAGGCTCTGCAACCCATCCAATAGGGCAGACCCCGCCAATTGCAAAGCCCGAATGCCGCCGCACGAAATCTGCATCCGCGCGGAGCAATTTTTCTACTCCCAACTTCTCCGCAACTAAATGCGTGTTCACCCTGTGTCGTCCAGAGGTAATGACTAGAAGAGCTCTTTCTGATTCATTTTCATCTGTTGGTAAACCAAAAACTATCGATGAGGCAACTTGTCCAACGTGGATTCCAAGAGCTTGCGCCGCTTCCTGAGCACTTCGCGCAGAATCTGTTAGATGTCGGATTTCCCCGCTCATCCCTAATTCTTTCAGGAGGCTCTCGACCCGCAAGACCGCAGGGTGCTCTTGTGTCATAGGAAGACCCTATCTAAAAATTAAAAAGCCCCCGATTGCTCGGGGGCTTTTCCCTCACGGAGAGATGAGGATTAGATCGACTCTCCTGCGTCAACGCGACGCAAGTGAGCGAATCCCATCAATGCAAGGACAAGGAAGAGAAGTCCGCCTGCGAATGATGCGGCAGCGCCATACATTGCAAGCTGACCAAGCTGCCAGAATGCATAAGCATTCAAGAGCTCTCCACGAAGGGTTTCACCCATAAATAAGTTCTGACGGGCTGCAGCGAGTGCAGTATCAGATGGGTTCGCACGAGCAGCAGCTGAAACTTCAGAGTAAGTCTTTCCGCCACCGATTCCCTTTAAGTGGAAAGCAATATAGTGATCTGCATACATCTGTGCTTGCTTTCCGGTAGTCATCATCTTCCCACCGTTTTCTTTGAAGAATGCTGTTACATCGGCATTCTCTTCTGAGTTACCGGTTGCAGCTGGAAGAGAAATCTTCTGTGCCTGGAGCTGAGTCTTGACGGTTCCATTTGCAAAGCTATAACCCCATTGCATAAGTCCGCCTGCGACAAATAGGAATATTGCAAGAAGCAAACCAATGATGCTTGCAATCTTGTCAAATGTTTTTCTGTTCATTTTCTTTCCTCTCCGAATGGTGAACGATCACATTTCTGAGTAATGGACCTTTTTCACTTCAGGGCAATCTTCTACCCTTGAGGAGAGTATGGCGAATAGGGTGATGAGTGCTAGCCCCTGCAGTAGGCGCGTGGGTGCTGGCACTTAGAGGCCGGTCACACTCATTAAAGCAGGCGAATTAATGAGCGCTAATCAAGGTGGCGATTGCAGTAGGTTTTTCCATCCGCACCGATTTCAAGATGCGAGCATGGAACACCTAATTTTTCAAAAGATTTATCGCCAAATTGTGTTCTATATGCAAGAGCTAATAGCACTCGGAAATTGATATCGCCATCAGCCTTGATATTGAAGGCACGAGCCATACGTGAAATTGTGTTTTCAATAACCTTTTCAGTGTGCGCAGTCTCGCGGGCAATTGCAGCATTGGAGAGTCCATCACACATATGTTCTGCAACAAGATGTTCAAATGGAGTTAAGTCACGCGTCAAAATTCGTACATCCATGAGAGCTCTCCGATCATTTAACTGTAAGTAGTTTAAACCCAATTCCGTAGAACTGTGAAGATTGCCAGCGCGAACAAAAGGTAGGCAAAACTCTTTCGCAGTAGGGAAGTTGGCGCTTTCGAGCTTAAATGTGAGGCTGTGGTACTCGTAAGGACTGCCACAAATGCAATTTCAATTGGGTAACGCCATTCAACAAGGTGCCAACTTCCGTGATGGGCAAAGAGCGATGTGAGGCAATTTAAAGTGATGATAAAAAGTGAGGTTCCAGCAGCTTTCGATTGAGGAGTGTTGTAGTAATTTGCCAAGACGGGAATCGCCAAGAATCCACCCCCTACTCCGAATATTCCTGTCATTGCACCAATAAAGAGCGAAAGTAGAACCAGAGAAGGGAGCGATATTCGCTTTTCATCTGCGCCTAATTTGATAGGGCGCAACATCGAGCTCGCAGCTAGGACCATGATTGCCGCAAAGCCGACGGTAATAAATGAGTCTGAAAGGTGTTTTGCTAGGAGAGCGCCGCCGATATTGGTTGTGAGCCCTAAAGCCCAAATCGTGATTGCCTCAAAGTAGAGGACATCTCGAGTCAGCATTTTTGGAATGACGCCTGAGAATGCAGCAGCTGCAACGATTGCAAGCGCCGCTGTTGTTGCAGCAAGAGGTGTGAAATGAAAGAGATAGAGGAGGATGGGTACTGAGACCATCGCGCCACCTGCGCCAACGAATCCAAGGACGCTACCAATAAAAAGCCCCGAGATGAGAGCCAAGGTCATGCTCCATCTTTGCACATTATTTTGTTGCAACCATAAAAATACCCCGAGAGGAAACTCCCGGGGTATTTAAGTTATGAGCTCAGTGAGCGATTACTTGAAGAGAGCGAGATGGCCCTTTGAGAGTACCCAGCCAAAATCGATCATATCCGCGTGCTGTGAAACCAAAGCTGCGATGATCAAGAGAGCTGCAGCAAGACCAAAGTTCTTCATGAAGTTGATCTGCTCTGGCTGCTTTGCTTGTGCATCTTGGATTGTCCAGAAGTTGTGGAATACCAGCGCTGCAAGAATTAAGAAGACTGCCACGGCAATTGCACCAAGGTCAACGTAGTAACCGAGGAGAACTGTGAGGCCACCTACGAGTAGGAAGAGTCCAGAGACGATTACGCCAAGCTTTGCAGCTGGGAGCTTCTTGTATTTTGCATAGCCTGTCATCATCTCGAGCTTTGCAAAGTGTGCAGAGCCTGATGAGAGGAGGTAGAGGCCAAGGATGATGCGGGCAATAACGAGAATTGCTGACATGTATATGGATCCTTTTCTTGATATCGAATATCTCCGTATTGCTACGGAAGAATTGGAATTACCTGAGAACTATACAAGGTAGTTGAAGTTTCAACTAAATATACGCGTACGACACGCTTGCCCTCTGTCAGTGGGGCTGTATATATTCGAACATATGTTCGAATACGAAAAGAGCCCTGATTCTCCCGTCACAGCCCGGGGAGATCAACCTATTGAATTCATCTACAAAGGGCGAAGATTTCGCGTTCACTCCATCCTTCAATCATGGCGGGAATCTGGTGGGTGGTGGCAGAGGCTTTCTCGCATCAATCCAGAAATTAATCCAGAAATTAATCCAGAGTTACATGATTGCGAAAAACGCTTATGGCGGGTCGAGGCCGCAGAGATAGGTGCGCTCGCTACCTTTGAAATCGAGCGCGATGAATCAAATGGGTCTTGGGTAGTGCGAGCTGCTTCTCGCCCTCGCATGCGCGATATAGGGATAGGTAAGAGCTAAAAAATTTTATGTTTACCCATCTTCATGTTGCTAGTGGCTACTCATTTAAATATGGCACAGCAAGTCCAGAGAAAATTGTCGAACGCGCTGGCGAATATGGAATGGATCGTATTGCTCTGACTGATATTGATGGAATGGCTGGAGCGGTTCGATTTACCAAAGCATGCGAATCTGCAGGTATTGCTCCCATTCTTGGCGTCACAGTTCCTTTTCTGCAGAAAAAGTATCGAGTAACTTTGATGGCAGAGAACGGAGGGCTTGGTTCACTCTACAGACTTCTCAGCGCTATTAATTGTGAAAGCGAGGGGAAAATATTGAGCTATAAGATTTTAGAAAAATATAGCGACTTATCTTCGCGAGTACTTCTTATCCATGGCCCCTCATCCCAATTTGCTCAAGCAATTGCTTCCAAGCGCGAGGAGGAGGCGCTATCTATATATCAATCAACCGAACAGTTTTTCTCAAGCCAAGCCCTAGCTCTCGTTTCACACCTCACTAAAGGAAACAACGCTTTTTCAACGCCATTTGCAGCATCCAATCTTCGCTTTGCTAGGCGCCACAAGATCACGGCAATCCTCACAAACGCAGTTCGCATGCTCGATCGCACAGATGGACCAATCGCCGATGTCCTAGATGCATCTCGCTTACTCGTGCCTCTCCATAGTAGGCATGTTGAGCGAAGTAATAATGAGTCATATTTAAAAAACGAATTAGAGATGAAGAGAGTTGCTGATGAGATTGCCAGAGCTGCCGGAGATCTCAATCCTCGTTATCTTTTAGAGAGCACTGAATCATGGGCAGATCGCGCCACACTATCGCCTCGCAGTGATGTTGGTATTGGCTCCATTCATCTACCCGAACCTCATCTCTTTGGATCCTCGCGCTATGAGCTACTTGGAAAACAATTGCGCGAGCGGTGTCTTGCTGGCCTTGAACGTTATTCCACTATTCCAGATGGCTTAAATCTTCGATTGGAAGAAGAACTCGCGACCGTGCGCACTCTCGGATATGAACCTTATTTTCTTGCTGTTGCAGATATTGCAAAGAGTGCCAAGGAAAAGGGGATACGCATTGCTGCGCGAGGCAGTGGGGCTGGTTCACTCATTAATTACCTGCTCGGAATCTCTGGGGTCGAGCCCATTGCGCATGGTTTATTGATGGAACGTTTCTGCTCTATTCAGAGAGGTGAACTACCGGATATCGACATTGATGTGGAATCACATCGACGCCTCGAGGTATACGACCTTATCTTTAGTCGATTTGGCCGCGAACGAACTGCAACTGTTGCGATGGTTGAGACATATAAAGCCCGCCATGCAATTCGTGATGTAGGCGCAGCTCTTGGAATTGCTCCGATGGAGATTGATCTCATTGCGAAATCTCTGCCACACATTAGGGCTCGTAATATTGCCAAGGCCCTTGAGAATTTACCCGAACTCAAATCTCTGAAATTAGATACGCCGCTAATGAAGACTGCGATATATCTTGCAGGCAGGCTCGATGGCCTGCCGAGACACCTTTCAATGCACCCTTGTGCAATCCTCCTTGCTGACCGCACGCTTCATGATGTTGCTCCAATTGATATCAATGCAAGCGGATATCCCATGGTTCCTTTTGATAAAGATGATGTTGAAGATCTAGGGCTTCTCAAACTCGATGTCTTAGGCGTTCGCATGCAATCCGCGCTGACATATGCTCTTCAAGAGGTAAAAAGAATTGATGGCATTGATCTTGATTTAGATCGTGTTCCGCTTGATGATGGGCCAACTTTTGATCTTATTCAATCAACGCGCACAGTAGGTCTCTTTCAAATCGAAAGTCCTGGCCAACGTGAATTAATTGGAAAATTTGCACCCACTACTTTTGGAGACCTCATCATTGATATTTCTTTATTTAGGCCAGGCCCAGTCAAGAGCGACATGATTACTCCATTTCTTAACTCGCGACATGGTTGGAAGAGACGCAAACTCATTGACCCAGCCCTCGATGAGATATTGAATGAGACAGAGGGCGTTGTTGTATTCCACGAGCAAGTTATTCGCATTATCTCTGCAATGACTGGCATATCTCTCGCCGAGGCAGACGAGCGTCGCCGCCAACTTGGAACATTTGAATCTCAGCAAGAGGTATGCGATTGGTTCTTTCCCGCAGCCATCTCTCATGGTTTTGATAGCGCAACTGTCGATGAAGTGTGGGAGATATTGCGAGCTTTTGCATCTTTTGGATTTTGCAAAGCGCATGCCGCAGCCTTTGCGCTACCCACTTATCATTCTGCCTGGCTTAAAGCCCATCACCCTGCTGCATTTCTTGCAGGGGTACTTACTTATGACCCAGGCATGTACCCAAGGCGTTTAATAGTTGATGAAGCGCGGCAGATGGATATCGATATCGCCCCCGTCGACATTAATTTCTCTGATCGTTTTTATCGCGTCGAGCGAGAGGGGGGTAATAACAGCGCGCGTTATGCGCTACGGATGTCACTGGCAGATGTGCAAGGAATTAATGACTCAGAAATTGATTCAATCATTGAAGGTAGGCCCTATAGCGATCTTGCTGATTTTGTTTATCGAACAACCGTCTCCGAACCCACTATCGAAGCGCTTATCCTTATCGGAGCATTTCAATCTCTACATCCAGGATTTAATCATCGCGATCTTTTGCTTCACCTGGGAGATTTGAAGAGATTAAATAAAACAGTACGCGGTAATACGGCTCAGCTCTCTCTCCACCTATCTCCAGGCTCTATCGAGAAGAGTGGACTAAAAGATTTCACTCCTTTTGAAAAAGTGAGGCATGAAATTACTCTGACAGGAATGGATGTCTCCCACCACTTGATGGAATTCTATGGTGAATTTCTCAACACAATCGGTGCTGTACGTTCATCTGAAGTCATTAAGCAACGATCTGAATCAATCATTCTTGTTGCTGGGGTAAAAGTTGCGCTCCAAACACCGCCTGTTCGATCAGGTCGACGAGTCATGTTTCTAACGATTGATGACGGATATGGGTGCAATGACATTACATTCTTTGAGGATGTTCAAAATGATTACGCAAGCCTTCTGTACAGCACAAAACTCTTTTTAGTCCGAGGGGCAGTCCGGCGTACGGGCGATCGGGGAGTATCTCTTCGCGCTTTAAGCGCGTGGGATTTACGTGATTCTTATGAGCAGTGGCGTAATCTGAGGAATCTATGAACTCTGAACGCCACGCAATTCTCCATATCGATATGGATGCGTTCTATGCCTCTGTAGAAGAGCGCGATGATCCTTCGCTCAAAGGCAAACAAGTAGTTGTCGGCGCTGGTGCACGAGGAGTAGTGCTCTCAGCAAATTATGCGGCGCGAAAATTAGGAATTCGTGCTGCGATGCCCGTGAGTAGGGCAAAGCGGATGGCTCCACAAGCAATATTTGTTCATCCCAACCATGAGAAATATTCTGAAGTCTCATCACGCGTAATGGAGATATTTCATTCTTACACACCTCTGGTGGAACCCCTTTCGCTGGATGAAGCCTTCCTTGATGTGACTGGATCACGTCGTCTTAAAGGCAGTGCACGAGAAATTGGAGCGCAAATCAGAGAAGAAGTTTTCAAAACCCAAGGCATCACATGTTCAGTAGGGATCGCCACAACAAAATTTATTGCCAAACTCGCTTCCCAACATTGCAAGCCAAATGGTCTTCTCGAAATTGCTCCTGATCGAGTTCTTGAATTTCTCCATCCACTACCTGTCGGTGCTATCTGGGGAGTCGGGCCAAAAACCAATGAAGCCCTCCACCAACTTGGACTCATGACTGTCGCAGATATTGCACATACTCCTCGTTCAACTTTGATCCGCGCACTGGGAGAAGCGACCGGCGAATCCCTCTACGAACTTGCATGGGGGAGAGATTTTAGAAATGTCGAACCAGAATCAGAAGATAAATCCATAAGCGCAGCAGAGACTTTTGCTCACGATATTGATGATGAAGAGGAGATATTGACGGAATTCTTACGACTTACCGAGAAGGCAACTCGGAGAATGCGCGATAAAGAACTGGCTGCCAAAACTCTCAGTATCAAAGTTCGTTTCTCGGACTTCTCAACAATCACACGCTCTAAAACAGTTGATTTACCAATAAGCGGAACTAATGAATGCTTTGCAATTATTAAAACCCTCTATCAGGCACTTCACCTTGACCGTGCTCGAATTCGATTGGTGGGAGTTTCTTTAGATAACTTGGTTGATGGCGCTAACGCCCCATCCCAAATGGCTCTCGGTGAGCGTGAGAGAGGTTGGCGCGAGGCTACGGATGCAATCGATAGAGCCTCAGAGCGTTTCGGTAAAGGCAGCGTTCGCCCTGCACGATTAATTGAGCCTGGCGCCGGGGAGAGCTCCCGAGGTGACCAGTAGTAACTTCAGAGTAATCCTGGAGTAATCTTTGGCTATGCCACTCTCTGACCGCGAAAAGAAAGTTCTTGCGGAGATGGAAGCTGCCCTCTCGCAGGATGATCCACGTTTAGTTTCGGCCCTTACTGGCTCTGTGCGCACACCTGCTCGTTCACGAGCAATTGCAGGTCTTGTTGCTGTGCTTATCGGAATGGGCATTCTTCTCGGTGGTCTTGTTGCGCAAATAACCGCAATAGGACTTGTTGGATTTGTGATTGCGCTTGCAGGTGCATTTGTAGCTATATCTAATTTTAAAATCTCTGATGGTTCGGTGCCACGTACAAAGAAAAAGCGTTGGAGTTCAAAGCTTGAAGAACGTTGGGATCGTCGGAACTTCGATAACTAAATCTGAAAAATCTAGATTTAATTAACGCAAGAAAAGTTTGTTTAATCTTCTGGAAGTTACTGTAATTCCTATGGCAATCATCGCTAGAAAATAAAGCGTATGCCAAAGAAGTCCTATATGCACAACACCGAGTGATACTTCGCGCATCAAAGTAATTCCGTGCCACAATGGCAAAGACTTAATTATCCCCTGAAGCCACCCGGGAAAAACTGTGAGGGGATAGAAAGAACCGGAGAACAGAAACATCGGCAACAAAAATGTATTCACCAAGTTCATCTGTTCAAAATCCTTGAGGAAAGTAGTAACCGCCATTCCGCAGGCAGCGAATGCGAAAGCAATGAGAATTGCAATCGGGATAGCCAGAAGCGCCCACCAACTTGTGACTAGCCCGAGGATAGCCACGATGCTCATAAATGCGGTTGCATAGACGAGTCCGCGCAAAAGGGCCCAGAGAATTTCACCCAATGCAACATCAACAGCGCCAAGGGATGTTGCGAGCATGCCATGATAAATGCGATCAAAACGCAACTTGAAAAAAACATTCCATGTGGAATCGTAAATTGCACCATTCATTGCGCTCGTTGCGAGTAGGGCTGGAGCAAGAAATGCTGCATATTTAATTGAGTGTCCAGGAGTGACCTCAACATTTCCAATTAGTTTTCCCACCCCGTACCCAAATGAGAGCAAGTAAAAGACTGGCTCCATAAAGCCGGTAAGGATGACAACCCATGTTGAGGATTTGAAAGCAAGGTACGAGCGTTCCAAAATCGCACGCGCACGACCTGCATACATGCTTTGACCAAATCGGTTTCGTCTTGCCTCGGCAAGTTGAACTGCGCGCGTCGTCATTTGGTCAACCTGTATTCAAAACGGCGCGTTGCATACATCAATCCACCAATGAGCATCGATGAGAGGTAGGCAATATGGATGAGAAGAATGCTGCCATTTATATGATGGCCGTAGGAAATCCATCTTCCAAGTTCGGCAGAATGCCAGAGCGGGGATAAGTAGCCAATATATTCAACAGCCGTCGGCATGGAATGAAGTGGATAGAAAGTCCCAGAAAAGAGAAATAAAGGCATGATAAGAAGTCTTCCCATAATATTGAGGAAGAGATCGTCATTTTCGGGAGTTGCTGCTGCTCCCATCATGACGGCGGCAAAACATCCGGCCCCAAAGAGTGCGCCAAGAACCATTGGCAAATCTGCAAAAAATTGGACTGCTCCGAAACCAGCGAGAACAAGATAATAAATAAAAGTCGTCGCGAGAGTTCTCGCAAGTGCAGCAATATAGGTGCCAAGTGCTATTTGCCTACCACTCAATGTGGTGGCATTCATCGAGAAGTAAACCTTTTCCCATTTAAATCCATGTAAGACAGGGAAAGTAACTTCATTCATAAAATCTGTCATTGCAACAGAAGCCAAGAGAGCAGGCGCGAGAAATGTGAGATAAGAGACTCCGTCAATTCCACGTGGACCAATATTGGAATTAATGAGAGTGCCAACTCCAACTCCAAGCGACATCAGATAGAAAAATGGGTTAAGGAGCGATCCCAAAAGAATCGACTTCCACCATTTGGCAATCGTTAACAATCTCACTTCGGCGACATAAAAAGTTCCAAAGCGAATAATGTTTGCAGGGTTGATGAGTTGGAGAGAGCCTATTCGAACTCTTTTGACTGGCGTGCTATTCGACAAGTGAGCGCCCTGTCAATCGAAGGAAGACATCTTCAAGTGAGCTTCGGCGCACCAGCGAGGTCATAGGTTTGAGGTTCTTGTGGTGAAGTGTTTCGAGTACGTGTTCGGCATCATCGGAATACATCAAAATGCGATCAGGGAGAACTTCCATTCGATCGCACAGTGATTTGAGCTCTGCTGCGATTGTTTCATTACGATCGGAGCCAAAGCGCACCTCGAGTACCTCTTTGGAAGAATATTCTTGGATCAAACCTGCTGGTGAATTCTCAGCCATGATAGATCCCTTATCCATCACAATAAGTCGATCGCACAATTGTTCGGCTTCATCCATGTAATGGGTTGTAATAAGTAAAGTTACGCCTTGTTCTTTTAATCTAAAGAGTCGATCCCATAAAATATGTCGCGCCTGTGGATCAAGTCCCGTAGTTGGTTCGTCCAGCATCAATATTTCAGGTTCGCTGATCAAAGCGCGTGCAATAGTAAGGCGGCGTTTCATGCCCCCAGATAGAGATTCAGTTTTTACATTCCTCTTATCTTGTAATTGGGCGAAGTCGAGAAGTTCTTCAATTTTATTTTTAATAAATGAACGTGAAAGACCGAAGTAACGTCCATAGATATAGAGATTGTCATAGACGGTTAAGGCTTGATCAAGATTGTCTTGTTGAGGAACAACTCCAAGGTGAGCCTTAATTTCAGGTCCGCGTTCTGCTGGATCTTTGCCCAAGATAGAGAGATCTCCACTTGTGCGTGTGAGGGTTGCGGCGATCATTCGCATTGTTGTCGACTTACCTGCGCCATTCGGACCCAGAAAGCCGAAGGATTCACCCTTTTTAACTGAGAAATTAATTCCATTTACTGCTGTGAAGTCGCCGTACTGTTTGCGCAGGCCTTTCGCCTCAATCAAGATCTCAGACACCCCGCGAGGTTACTCGTATTTTTCTTCACTGAATTCGCTGCCTTTTTAAAAAGCAAAGACCGCCAATCCCGAACCGTCCTCGCGCCAGCACGAGAGGCATTTCCGGCGCTCGGCTTCGGCCAAAGGGAAGCCTCGCCGCCAGATTGGAAATACATCGGGCTGAATTTCGCGAGTCCCCGGTTGAGGATTGGCTCATCTTCACTTTTTAAAAAAGCAGCGAATTCAGTGGGTGCTCAAGGGAGGGAAAGGGAAAGAAAGTGGGTCTAGGTGGTTGAAAATGGTGAAAAAGGGAGTAAAGTGGGGGATTGACGGTTAAATCGGGGGATTTAAGCGTGGTTTTAAGCGTGGTTAGCAGCAAGGGGAGGTGGAGATGTTTCTCGGCACATATGAGCCAAAGCTTGATGAAAAGGGTCGCATCATTCTTCCTGCCCGTTTTCGAGATGATCTCTCCAACGGCCTTGTCATGACTAAGGGCCAAGAGCGATGCCTCTACGTCTTTCCATCCAAAGAGTTCTCCACCATCACTGAGCGCTTGCGACAAGCACCCGTCACCGAAAAATCCGCGCGAGATTACATGCGCGTGATGTTCGCAGGCGCTCACGATGAAATTCCAGATAAGCAAGGTCGCGTCACGATTCCACAAGGCCTTCGTCAATATGCCGCGCTTGAAAAAGAGTGTGTGGTGATTGGCGCGAATACGCGCCTTGAAATTTGGGACAGCGAATCGTGGAACTCCTATCTCGCAGATCGCGAAAAGGGCTTTGCAGATGTTTCAACGGAGGTGCTGCCAGGACTCTTTTAAAGAGTCTTTTAAAAGTGATGGCAAGAAATCTCGTTTCAGGCCATCGTCGACTTTCATCCAAGCGACTCCACTTCCCCGGAGCCGCTTCCCCCCAAAGTCCGTCAGTCGACGATGACCTGAGATGAGAAGAAACATAAATCGAAATACCTAGAAATAAGTAGCAATATCTAGGAAGAACTAGAAGAAGTAAGAACTTAAAAGTAACAAGGGGAAGGAGTAAAAATGCAACCACACGTTAAGCACGTCCCAGTTGCCTTGAACCGTTGCATTGAATTGCTCTCTCCTTCTATCGAAACCGCAATCGCACAACGTGGTTTGGCAATAGTGGTCGATGCAACTCTTGGGTTGGGTGGACATAGCAGAGCGCTTCTAGAAAAATTCCCTAAGTTGCGAATTATTGGCTTCGATCGAGATACAAAAGCTTTGGAAGAAGCGAAATCAAATCTCTGTCCATATAAAGAGCGCCTTACGGCAGTGCATGCGGTTTACGATGAAATTGACTCCATTTTCGATGGGCTAGGAATCGACACTGTTGATGGCTTTCTCTTTGATTTAGGCGTTTCATCAATGCAGCTTGATGAGGGTGAGCGCGGTTTTGCCTATTCATACCCAGCTCCACTGGATATGCGAATGGATCAAACAGCTGGGATGACCGCACGCGATATATTGATGAATTACTCCAAAGAGGAATTGGTGCGCGTTTTACGTGAATTTGGCGAGGAGAAATTTGCTTCACGAATTGCAGATCGCATTATTACTTCCCGAGATCACGGTGGATTGGTAAACACTCAACAGCTTGCTGAATTAGTAAAAGAAGCAATCCCAGCCCCGGCTCGCCGGATAGGTGGTAACCCTGCAAAGCGAACATTCCAAGCGTTGCGTATTGAAGTGAATCAAGAGCTCGAAGTGCTAAAGCGTGCAATTCCCGCTGCACTTCAACACACTCATGTAGGCGGGCGAGTTGTGGTGATGGCTTATCAGTCTTTGGAAGACAAAATTGTGAAGAGGTTCTTTACAGAAGTTTGTGCTTCCAAAACTCCACGCGATTTGCCAATTGAACTTCCAGAAGCTGCGGCCAAATTTACATATGTCATTCAAGGTAGCGAGAAAGCAACAGAAGCTGAGATTGAACTCAATTCTCGAGCTCAAAGCGTACGCATCCGAGCGGTTGAAAGGAGGGCGGCATAGTGGCGCTGACTCTTTTCTCTCCTGCCATTGCGCGATCTCGTGAGGTAGTCGTCGATAAAACTAAAGTAGCTGTGCTTTCTATTGTCCCAGAATTGAAAACTGAGGATGGGGAGAAAGTTTCTTCTAGAGCTTTTGGAATGGTTCTATCTGTCGTTGCAGTTCTTGGAATGTTAACTTTACTTTTCATCAATACTCTTCTTACTCAAGATGCCTTTGTTCTTCAAAGATTGAAGCACGAGGTTAATCAAACAAATGATCAACGAGACGCAATCTTGCGCGAAGTAGCACGACGCTCGACTCCTACCAATCTTTCAGAAGAAGCTATTCGCATGGGTATGAAGCCTGGAGATAGTCCACGCTTCATAGATATATCCGGCTCTCAGGCACCAGTTGGAACGCCAACGCCATGACTCAGAGAACCTTTCAGCGCAGAGTTCATACACTTCTAGTTTTTTCGCTCATCGTTTTTGGTGTTTTCACTCTGAGGCTGGTCGATGTTCAAGGTGTGCAGGCAAGTGAGTATTCGAAGAAAGCCGCCAATGAAATGTGGAGCACTTCAACTCTCCTCGCTCCGCGAGGAACTATTACAGATGTCAATGGCGTTGAACTTGCACGCAGCGTTGCAGCTATCAACATCATTGTTGACCAAACCATGATTGCAGATCCAGTCACAACTGCCGAGGTCACTTCTCCTGTCCTCGGAATTTCTTCAGCGGATCTGCAGGCGCTTTATACTGGAAAGCTTCGTTACAAAGTTATTGTGAAGCAAGCTAAACCAGCTATGTGGCGTGCGCTCAATGATGTGCTTGATTCATATAACGCGAAGGTGATGAAAGAGCGCGGTGGAATTTCCAAACGTCTTGTGGGATTTTTCTCTGAGCGCTCTTATGTTCGCGACTACCCAACAGGAGCACTTTCTTCTTCTCTTGTTGGAATCATTAACGATGCGGGGGTTGGAGCCGCAGGTCTTGAATCGAGTATGGAGCAGACTCTCGCAGGAAAAAATGGGCGATACGACTATGCCAATGGTGCCGGGGCCATCATCCCTGGCTCGCAACAATTTATTACCGAAGCTCAGTCCGGCCGTGGAATACAACTTACAATCGATCGTGATATTCAATGGGTGGCGCAAAATGCCATCAGCCAAGCTGTAAAGAATTCTCACGCGCAATCAGGAACTGTCGTCGTTATGGATCCCAAGACTGGGGCAATACTTGCTCAAGCAAGTGCTCCAAATTTCGATCCGAATAACAAAAAATCAATTACTACTGCCAGTTTGCGCAATCCAGCCGTGCAAGATGTTTATGAGCCTGGTTCAACAGGGAAAGTAATCACATTGGCTTCGGCAATCGAGGAGGGGAAAACCACACCCGAAACTATCTGGACGATTCCGTATAAATTGAAAATAGGTACACGGACCTACAAAGATCACGAATATCACAAAACTCTTCGGCTGACCACAACAGGCGTTCTTGCCCAATCAAGCAATACTGGTGCAATCAAAATTGGTGAATTGATTAGTAATAACACTCTGTACTCGTATCTCAAAAAATTTGGAATAGGTGATTCAACCAATTCACATCTTCCTGGTGAATCTGCTGGGCTGTTACATCCGGTGAAGGAATGGTCTGAGTCTGAAGCGCCGACGATTGCATTTGGTCAGTCATATTCAGTAACTGCACTTCAGGCAACCAGCGTCTTTGCTACGATCGCAAATGATGGAGTCAGAGTGACTCCAACTGTTATTGCTGGCTATATCGAACCTTCTGGGAAATTCATTCCCGCAAAAGCTCAGAGCACTACTCGAGTTGTTAGCCCCCAAACGGCTAAACAGGTTCGACTGATGCTTGAAAGTGTTGTCTCGGAGCAAGGAACTGCACCAGCTGCTGCAATTCCTGGCTATCGAGTCGCAGGAAAGACGGGAACTGCTCAGAAATACGATGGATCCTGTGGGTGCTATCGCGGTTACACGGCTAGCTTTATCGGTTTCGCGCCAGCAGATGCACCGAAGTATGTCGTCAGCGTGACAATTCAAAATCCACAAGGCATGCATTGGGGGGGAGTGCTAGGCGGGCCTGTCTTTAAGAAGGTCATGAGTTTTGTTTTTCAATCTAAAC
>CAYRJB010000008.1:25202-27205 GCA_964424485.1 uncultured Actinomycetes bacterium | reverse complement strand
CATGCTGGTGATATCACGGCACAGAGGTTTGGATTGGATCCCCGAACTATTTCTTGGATTCATGCTGATGCCGTGATTGCCATGTTGGGTATGTCGGTAGGACTTTGGTTCTTATTAAGGGAAAGACATGAGAGAGCGGCGACAATTTTTTCTACATTTCTCATCATCTCGCTGGCTCAAGGATTTATCGGATACACGCAATATTTCACCAAGCTTCCCGAAATACTCGTTGGGGCGCACATGCTTGGTGCATGTCTTGTGTGGATTGCAATATGGAATTACAGCTGGACAACATCGTTGTTGAAACGCCGAAACGTTTGAAATGCAAATAGAGATACTCATTTAAAGAGGAGATGAAATGACCGCTCTAAATAAAAACCCTTGGTCTCAACTGGACGATAAAGCGGTTGCTGTTGCCCGCGCTCTTGCTGCAGATGCAGTCCAAAAAGTTGGTAATGGCCATCCAGGAACAGCAATGTCGCTTGCCCCCGTTGCCTATACCCTGTTCCAGCGTTTTCTTCGACATGACCCCACCAATCCTGAATGGATTGGCCGGGATCGATTTGTACTCTCCTGTGGCCATTCATCTCTGACTCTTTATATACAGCTATATCTTTCCGGATATGGACTCTCACTCGACGATCTCAAAAGCTTCCGTACACACAATTCACTCACTCCCGGGCACCCAGAATTTGGTCATACGAAAGGCGTTGAAATAACAACAGGTCCGCTTGGTTCGGGAATTTCTTCTGCGGTCGGCATGGCTATGGCTGCACGATACGAGAAGGGTCTCTTTGATCCAGAGGGCTCCACAAATCTATTTGATCACAATATTTGGGTTATCTGTTCTGATGGTGATCTTCAAGAAGGTATGAGTGCGGAAGCATCTTCACTTGCCGGCACACAGGCTCTTGGAAATTTGAAAGTCATTTATGATGACAATCGAATTTCAATTGAAGGCGACACTCATGTTTCTTTCACTGAAGATGTCTCTGCTCGCTATCGCGCCTATGGCTGGAATGTCATTGAAGTAGCAGCTTTGCCTGACGGCAATGTAGATCGCACTGCACTTGAAAAGGCGATGGATGACGCTGTTGCTGAGTCAGAACGCCCCACTCTGATTCGACTTAAGACAGTTATCGCGTGGCCTGCTCCAAAGGCTCGTGGTACTTCAAAATCTCACGGCTCAGCACTCGGAGCAGAAGAGATTGCGGAAACAAAAAAGGCGCTTGGGCTTGACCCCGATCAAAGTTTTCAAGCACCTGACGATGTTATTTCACATGCTAGGCAGATAGTCGAACGAGGTAAAAATCTTCGCACTCAGTGGGAAATTCAATTTAAATCTTGGGAAAGTGCACACCCAGAACGCGCTGCACTTTTACAGCGCCTTCAAAAGAAAGAGTTGCCGAGCGGTTGGGAAAAAGCGATTCCAACCTTCTCCTCTGATAAGGAAATTGCAACCCGTGCGGCTTCAGGCAAAATTATCAATGCGATTGCCGAAGTGCTCCCTGAGTTTTGGGGTGGGTCGGCTGATTTAGCTGAATCAAATAACACCATGATTGAAAATGGTGGCTCATTCTTGCCAGCTACTTCCACGATGAAAGGTGCAAACCCATACGGACGAGTTATTCACTTCGGTATCCGTGAACACGCTATGGGTGCAATCCTTAACGGCATTACCTTGCATGGGCTAACAAAACCATTTGGTGGAACATTCTTCGTCTTCTCCGATTATATGCGCGGTTCTGTTCGATTAGCGGCCCTCATGAACATCCCATCGATCTTTGTCTGGACACATGATTCCATTGGTGTAGGTGAAGATGGTCCGACCCATCAACCGGTGGAACATTTTGCAGCAATGCGTGCGATTCCAAATTTTGCTCTTGTGCGCCCAGCTGATGCTAACGAAACAGCAATCGCTTGGCGTGAAATCATCACCCGCGCAAAACCTGCAGGCTTTGCCTTATCTCGACAAAATTTGCCGGTTATCGACCGGAATTGCT
>CAYRJB010000008.1:0-25102 GCA_964424485.1 uncultured Actinomycetes bacterium | reverse complement strand
CCTGCAGGCTTTGCCTTATCTCGACAAAATTTGCCGGTTATCGACCGGAATTGCTGTGGATCTGCCGAAGGCGTTGCACGAGGTGCCTACATCCTTTGTGATAGCGAAGGAACTCCGGATGTACTGCTCATTGCAACAGGTTCAGAAGTGCATCTCGCAATCTCTGCTGCAGATATATTAAAGAGTGAAGGTGTTAAGGCTCGCGTTGTCAGCGCACCTTGTCTTGAATGGTTTGCTGAGCAAACAAACGATTACCGTGAAAGCGTTCTTCCCTCATCGATTAAGGCACGTGTTTCTATAGAGGCTGGTATAGCCATGGGATGGCGCGAGCTCATTGGAGATGCCGGTATAGCAATATCACTTGAGCACTATGGAGCATCTGCCTCGGCAGGAATTCTATTTAAGGAGTTCGGTTTCACACCGGAGAACATTGTTCGGGCGGCAAAAGAGTCGATGAAGAAAGCGGGAAAGTAATGTCAAATCTTGAATCACTTTCAAAGGCTGGAGTATCAATTTGGCTCGATGATCTCTCACGCGACCGCCTACAAAATGGCTCTCTTGCAAAGTTAATTGAAGATTCGCATGTAGTAGGAGTCACCACTAACCCTGCCATCTTTTCTGCTGCAATCGGGGGTTCTTCTCTCTACAAAGAGGATATTCTTGCGCTTAAAGCAGAAGGTTTGAGTTCTTCTCAGATAATTACAGAGTTAACTACCTCCGACGTTCGCAATGCTTGTGATCTCTTCCAAGAAGTTTTTCTATCGTCCAATCAAATTGATGGTCGCGTGAGCATCGAAGTTGATCCGCGATTGGCATATAACACAACTGACACCATTAACCAGGCAAAACAATTGTGGTCAATAGTCAATAGACCTAACCTATTGATTAAAATTCCAGCAACTCGAGATGGCCTTCCTGCAATCGAAGAAGTGATAGCGCAAGGAATCAGCGTTAATGTCACCTTGATTTTCTCGGTTGAGCGTTATATTGAAGTAATGGATGCTTTCATTCGAGGACTCGAAAGAAGAGTCGCAAATGGCTTGCCCATTAACGGGATTCATTCAGTTGCCTCTTTCTTTATTTCTCGAATTGATGCTGACATTGATAAAAAATTAGATGCACTACAAACTAATCATTCATTACGAGGAAAGGCAGCTCTTGCCAATGCCCGTATTGCTTACGAGTCATATCTGGCTGTTCTTAATTCTCCTCGCTGGCAAAAGCTTTCTGCTGCTGGAGGAAATATGCAGAGGCCGCTTTGGGCATCCACAGGAGTTAAAGATCCTGCATATGACAAGGCACTCTACGTGACCGAATTGGTAGCCAAGAACTGTGTCAACACAATGCCTGAAGCGACTTTAGATGCAACTCGCAACGCATCAATTCCTGAAGATTCAATCTCCTCACGCTTTGAGGACTCGCACCGCATCATGCAAGATCTAAAATCAAGTGGAATTGACTTCACTTCTATCGTCAATTTCTTGGAAGATGATGGCGTTGCAAAATTTGAAAAAGCTTGGATTGATCTCTTGGCAAATGTTGACGCTGTGACCGAATAATTCGAATGTGAGCGAGAAAGGCGCGAAATGACGATTTCCATACATACCAAAAAGGCAATCGATACAACTTCGCCGAACTATCGGTCAATGGCCGATTCTCTTTCTGCTCTGGCTTCCAAGGACTTCACATTGTGGGGAAAGGAAGCCGAGGCTGAGACATCTATCCGTTTGGGCTGGATTGATCTTCCATTTGAATCAGAGAAATTACTTCCAGAATTGAAGTTAGTTCAGGAATTCATCTCCCATAATCAACTTTCACACTTTGTGCTCTGCGGTATGGGGGGCTCATCTCTTGGTCCCGAAGTGCTTTCAAAAACTTATAAAAAGCAACTGACGATAGTCGACACAACAGATCCTGATCAGATTCTTTCCTCAACTCCATCCAACCTCGCCGCAACCGCAATCATTATTGGTTCCAAATCTGGCGGTACTGCAGAAACTTCTTCGCAGAAAGAGTATTTCGTATCTGCCCTGCTCTCCCAAGGCCTTGATCCAGCGCGCCATCTCATCATCATCACAGACCCGGGTTCACCTTTTGACCAGGAATGTCGTGCTCATGGTTACTTTGTTATCAATGCCAATCCCCATGTTGGCGGGCGATTCTCAGTTCTCAGTGCATTTGGTTTGGTGCCGGCGACTGCAATGGGAATCGATGTAGCGAGTTTTCTTAAAGAAGCCCAAAGTGCTTCTGAATCTTTTACTAAGCCAGGTTCGCCCGCACTCCAGCTTGCCGCAGCAATTTTAGAATCTCAGAATCAAATAATCTCCATGAGCGACCATGGTACGTCCGTTCCAGGTCTTGCAGATTGGATTGAACAACTCATTGCAGAATCAACAGGAAAGAATGGTGTTGGGTTCCTACCAATTGCTCTTCCTTCCGCTGACTCCCCCGCTGGTGGTGATGGGTTGCGCATCGCATTTAAAGAGGATGCCTCCGCAGATGTTGTTGTTCAGGCGTCGTTGGCCGAGCATTTCATTCTCTGGGAGTGGGCAACTGCGCTACTTGGCATTCCAATGCAAATTAATATTTTTGATCAACCAAATGTCCAAGAAGCAAAGACAAGCGCTATTGCACTTCTCAATGAATGGAAAGGCTCGGTTCCTTCGCCCAAGCCAGATGCGACTTTTGGAAATATAGATATTTTTGGCAGGGCAGGAGAAAATTTATCCCAAGTCATTCATAACTTTTTTAGAGAAGATAACCGCTACAACGCTGTTATGGCCTACCTTGCTCGTGGTCTAGATGATGCAATTTTGCCGATTCAGGAGCTGATCTCTCGCATAAATGAGAGACCGACATCATTTGGTTGGGGTCCGAGGTTTTTACATTCCACGGGTCAATTTCATAAAGGTGGACAACCCAATGGCGCATTCTTGGTGATTACTGGTGAGAATCAATCTGATGCCAAAATTCCTGGCAAGGATTATTCCTTCCATACTTTGCTCATGGCTCAAGCAATCGGAGATTACAACGCTCTTCAAGTAAAAAATCTGAGCTGTATGAGGATTCACCTCAAAGATAGAGCCAAAGGAATCGAAGAGTTACTCCTCGCCCTCAGGAAGTAATTACTCGTCTTCTCCACGAAGACGCTTGAGCGCATCTTCAAGAATCTTTGACGCTTCAGCTTCTGTGCGACGCTCTTTAACGTAAGCCAAGTGGGTTTTGTATGGTTCATTTTTCACAGGCATAGGTGGCTTGTTCTTATCTAAACCAGCAGGAAATCCGCAGCGCGGGCAATCCCATTCAGCAGGAATCGCAACAGTTCCGTCATCTGCAAACGACGGACGCGTTTCGTGCCCATTGGCACACCAGTATGAAACACGGAAACGTGCGATAGCTTCTCCACGCTCTGCCTCGCCCATTGGGCCAGCACCAACACGACTTCCGCGGATTGCACTGCCTGCCATTGTTTCTCCTTACCTAATTACTTATTTACTTCAATAAAAGTGAGAGCGCGACGACCGCAGCAAACCAAAGTCCACCCACAACAATTGTGATGCGATCAAGATTGCGCTCAACTACAGATGATCCGCCGTAACTTGAGGAAATACCTCCACCAAAGAGATCAGAGAGACCGCTGCCTTTTCCTTTATGAAGAAGGACGAGCAGGATCATCAAAATGCTGGTGATTACCAAAAGAATCGAGAGCGCCATAACCATGCTGGAAGTTTACCTTAGCCTTTCTCAAGCTGTGAAAAATCAAGATTTCTATGCGTGTTTACCAGGTTAAATCGTCGCCACTTACGGCGTTATGCCAAAACTCGGTGGAATTTGCAGATACGGGCAAATTCTTCTGGGTCAAGGCTCGCGCCTCCTACAAGCGCTCCATCCACATCTTCCTGCTTCATGATGTCGACAATGTTTGCAGATTTCACAGAACCACCATAAAGAATTTTCGCATTATCTGCGATCTCATCACTACCAAGCTTGCGAAGTTCTGCACGAATTGCGGCGCATACTTCTTGTGCATCTTCTGGAGTCGCTGTCTTGCCTGTACCAATCGCCCATACAGGTTCATATGCAAAGACAATCTTTTTGAGATCAGGCTTGTGAAAGCCCGCCAATCCATTTCTCACCTGGTTGAGAACATATTCAACGTGAGTTCCGGCTTCGCGAATAGAAAGCTCTTCTCCAACACAGAAGATTGGTGTGAGTTCATGTGCAAGAGCCGCCTTAATCTTCTTATTCACTTGCTCATCTGATTCTTGGTGAATCGAACGGCGCTCAGAGTGGCCAACCACAACATATGTGCAGCCCAACTTGTTAAGCATCGCGCCAGATATGTCTCCGGTGTACGCCCCAGACTCTGCAGGAGATAAATCCTGTGCGCCATACGTGAGGCGTAAGCGGTCGCCATCAATCAAGGTTTGAACTGAGCGGATATCTGTGAACGGCGGGATCACGCACACGTCAACTGCATCGAAATCCTTATCTTCAAGTGAATAAGAGAGTTTCTGAGTAACCGCAATTGCCTCAAGGTGGTTGAGGTTCATCTTCCAATTTCCGGCGATAAGCGGTTTGCGCATTTCCTGCTCCTTCTAATGAGTTGAATTTCTTTGATTACTTATTTTTAGCTGAGTGCTGAAATACCTGGAAGCTCTTTTCCTTCCAAGTATTCAAGCGATGCTCCCCCGCCTGTGGAAATATATCCAAATTGATTATCTGCAAATCCCAATGTTCGAACTGCTGCGGCAGAGTCACCGCCACCAACAACTGATAGCCCATCTACATCAGCTAACGCCTGGGCGACGATCTTGGTGCCTGCAGCAAAATTTGCAAATTCAAATACGCCCATTGGACCATTCCAAAAAACAGTTTTGCAACCTTTGATAGCTTGCGCAAAGGCGTGCGCTGTTTCTGGTCCGATATCCAATCCCATTTGATCTGCTGGAATTTCAGATGCTTTTACTGTTGTCGGTTTGGCTTCTGCTGAAAATGCTGGGGCAACTACAATGTCAGTTGGAAGCAGAATTTTGACTCCCAATTTTTCAGCACGCTCAAGGAGTTCTTTAACAGTTGGAAGGAGCTCATCCTCTACAAGAGATTTTCCAATCTCATAGCCCTGCGCTTTCAGGAAGGTAAACAACATTCCTCCACCGATAGCCAGAACATTGACTTTGTCGAGAAGATTTGAGATGACACCAATCTTGTCGGAAACTTTTGCTCCCCCAAGAACGACTCCATAGGGACGTAATGGGTTATCAGTTAATTTCTTTAAAACATCAACTTCTGCTGCTACTAGATAGCCAGCCGCATGTGGAAGTAGCGAAGCAACATCATAAACGGATGCATGCTTGCGATGCACGGCGCCGAATCCATCAGAGACAAAAATATCTGCATAAGAGGCGAGTTCTTTTGCCAAGGCTAGGCGTTCATTCTCATCCTTGCTTGTCTCGGCTGCTTCATATCGAATATTTTCAAGCAGAACCACTTCACCGCTTTTGATACCTGCAACGTCAGCGCCGACAATTTCTGGGCTAAATCGCACAGGTACTTCAAGCAGCTCGGATAACCGTGTAGCAACTGGAGCCAGAGATAGCTCGGGTTTGCGCTCACCTTTTGGTCGCCCAAGGTGAGCAGTGATAACCACTGCTGCGCCTTGAGAGAGCAAATACTTTATCGTTGGAAGTGACGCACGAATACGTCCATCATCCTTAATGACACCCTCTTTGATGGGGACATTAAGATCGCAACGAAGGAGAACTTTCTTTCCCTTGTAATCAAGGGATTCGAGTGCAACTACCTTCATTGATTAGAGGCTCTTGCCGACAAAACCAATAAGGTCAACAAGGCGGTTTGAATAACCCCATTCGTTGTCATACCAACCTAGAACCTTGACTTGGTTTCCAATAACTTTGGTAAGTCCTGCATCGAAAATACACGAAGCTGGATCAGTCACGATATCTGCTGAGACGATTGGGTCTTCAGTGTAAGTGAGATAACCCTTGAGAGAACCCTCGGCCGCCTTCTTCATGGCTGCATTAATTTCTGCAGCTGTAACTTCCTTAGCAAGCTCAACCGTGAGATCTGTTGCTGAACCTGTTGGAACAGGAACGCGCATCGCGTAGCCATCAAGCTTGCCTTTAAGAGCTGGCAGCACGAGTGAGATTGCTTTTGCAGCACCCGTTGATGTTGGGATCATTGAAAGTGCACCTGCACGCGCACGGCGCAGATCCTTGTGTGGTTGATCTTGGAGGGATTGGTCATTTGTGTAAGCGTGAATTGTTGTCATCAATCCCTTAACAATGCCGAACTCCTCATCCAAAACCTTAGCCATTGGGGCAAGGCAATTGGTGGTGCAAGAAGCATTGGAGATGATGTTGTGATTTGCTGGGTCATATTTCTCATGATTTACACCCATAACAATGGTTATATCTTCATCGGTTGCAGGCGCAGAGATGATGACTTTCTTTGCACCAGCGCTGATGTGTTTCTTGGCATCTGCAGCCTTAGTGAAAAAACCAGTTGATTCGACAACAATATCGGCCTTTACCTCTGCCCAAGGAAGAGCTTCGGGATTACGTTCTGCAAAAACGCGAATTTTCTTACCGTTAACAGTAATGGAATCATCATCGTAAGAGACTGGCAATCCAAGCGGTCCTAAAATTGAATCGTACTTGAGAAGGTGAGCAAGAGTTGCATTGTCGGTGAGGTCGTTAATTCCTACGATCTCGATATTTGCACCAGATGTGAGTGCTGCACGGAAGAAGTTGCGGCCAATACGACCAAATCCATTGATGCCAACGCGTACCACGATAATCCTCGCTTTGAGTTAATTGAAACATTCCTCGTCATCGGGAAGCTTCACCAGATGACATGTCCACACCGTTGTGATGAGTGAACTTTACCAGCGTGCCAGGCTGCAAGGGTTAGTTCAAAGGGGAGGTAAGCCTGCTTTCATTGAGGCTACCGCTCAGTTGGGCTTTAAATAAGACAAATTGGCTTAATCAGCCAACATTTCAGGGCTCAGACCTGCCTCGGTATCTGGAATTCCGAGTTCATGCGCTCGCTTATCTGCCATCGCCAAAAGTCTTCTGATTCGTCCGGCGATTGCATCTTTTGTCATCGGAGGTGATGCCAGCGATCCCAATTCTTCCAAACTTGCTTGACCATGAACAAGGCGTAACTCCCCTGCCTCTTTTAGATGGTCTGGTATTTCTTCACCAAGAATTTCAAGGGCACGTTGAACTCGCGCCGAAGCTGCAACAGCTGCGCGAGCTGAACGTCGTAGATTTGCATCATCAAAGTTTGCAAGCCTGTTTGCAGTTGCCCTCACTTCGCGACGCATTCTTCGCTCTTCCCACGCCAAAACGCTCTCGTGCGCTCCGAGTCTGGTAAGTAGCGCACCAATTGCATCCCCATCTCGAATAACCACGCGATCGACATTTCGTACTTCGCGCGCTTTTGCAGTGATGCCAAGACGACGGGCAGAGCCCACCAAGGCGAGAGCAGCTTCTGGACCGGGGCAAGTAATTTCAAGAGCTGATGAGCGTCCAGGTTCGGTGAGAGAACCGTGAGCTAAAAATGCTCCGCGCCAGGCAGCCTCGGAATCACACAAACCTGCTGAAACAACTTGTGGCGGCAAACCACGTATTGGTCGATTGTTGCCATCGATAAGACCAGTTTGGCGAGCAAGCGCTTCGCTATCTGTAAGTACGCGTACAAGATATCTAGACCCTTTGCGGATTCCACCGGCTGAGAGGACTGCTAGTTCCGTCTCATGTCCATAAACTTCAGAGATATCTTTGCGTAGTCGTCTTGCGCTCTGTGCTGTATCTAATTCAACTTCAATAGAAATTTTTCCTGCGTTGATATGAAGTCCACCAGCAAAACGCAATATCGCTGAAACCTCAGCTTTTCGGCAACATGGACGATTAACAGAAAGACGAGAGAGCTCGTCTTTCACCGATGCCGTCATTGCCATGCGAGTATCTAAGCAAACATCAGGAGAAAATACCTGCCAAAAGCGAGGCTAATTTTTCCGGATCATGATGGAAGGAGCCTGGAGTTTGTGCTAATGGCGCAACAATAAGCTCGCCTCCACAACCCTCAACCACTTCTTGAAGCTTATTTCCCGGTCGAATTAATGAGGGGTCTGCGAGAGCATAATCGATATGGAAAGAAGGAAGATGTTTAGTGATCAGTTGCAGATGTTCTTCTGGTGTAGATCCTGCAAACTCTTTCTCGCTTGTAGGTTCGGGTAAATTCAAGATTACAATCTTTTTCGCAGAAGATTTTGCGATTGCTTCTGCCTGTTCTTTAAGCAAGAAGTGTGGCATAACTGACGAGAACCAAGATCCTGGACCAATCGTCAAGCAATCAGCCACGCTGATTGCTTGAAGGGCCTCAGGTGTCGCTCGTGGATTATCGGGAATCAAACGTAGTGATTCGATATTTCCCTTAGCTGTTGCAACTTGCACCTGACCGCGAACAATGGTGCGGCCAATTGATGTGTTAAAAGTGGCTTCAATATCAAGCGGTTGTGTGGACATGGGAAGAACTCGTCCTACGATTTTGAGAAGATCACCAACTCTTTTAATCCCGCGCACGGCATCACCATCGCGATCCCAAAGTGCTGTGAGTAATAGATTCCCGAGCGCATGCCCGTTCATCTCTCCTTCGCTTGTAAAACGGTATTGGAGAATATTTGCCCAATCTCTGCCCCATTCATCGTCTTCGCAGAGCGCAGCAAGTGCCATTCGCAAATCTCCCGGAGGGAGGAAATTGAACTCTTTGCGAAGACGTCCGCTACTGCCACCATTATCTGCAACAGTCACAATTGCAGTTATCTCATCTGTAATAGATCTCGCTGCAGTGAGTGTTGCCGCAAGTCCATGACCACCGCCCAAGCAGGCAAGTTTTAAGCCCATGTGTTATTTCTCGCGGCCTAAATCTCGATGGATGGAAGCTGCTTCGATAGAACGGCCTGCGATCATTGGAGCAGAATTGAGTCGACTGACAAGTTCTTGTGCAATCGCAACAGAACGATGCTTGCCACCTGTACAACCAACTGCAAGAGTCAAATATTTTCGTCCCTCGGCTATAAAACCTTTTGCGACAGTTTCAAATAATTGTTGATAGCGCTCCAAAAACTCCTGCACATTTTCTGCGCCAAGTACGTTATCGCTCACTGGCTTATCAAGACCGTTTAGCGGCCTTAATTCTGGAATCCAATGGGGATTTGGAATAAATCGGCAATCCATCACCAAATCAGCATCAACTGGTATTCCATATTTATAACCAAACGAGAGAACATTGACATGTAAGTCCGAAGAGCCATCCGTATGGAATAAATCCTCAATTTTCTTTTCAAGCTGGTGAATATTCAAAGACGAAGAATCAATAACTACATCCGCTATGGAACGTACGTCGCGCAGCCGTTCACGCTCTTTTGAAATTCCGTCGACAATTCGATCATTTCCTTGGAGAGGGTGAGGCCGTCTTGTGGATTCAAAGCGACGCACCAGAACATCATCTGAGGCATCCACAAAGAGAATGCGCCTTGAAACTCCACGCTCTCCCAGCTCAGCAAGTGCAGCATTGAGGTTGTCGAAAAACTGGCGACCTCGCACATCAATCACTACAGCAATGCTAGAGACCGTGGCAGAAGTCGTTTCACACAATTGTGGAAGGAGGGATGGAGGGAGATTATCAACAACATACCAACCTAAATCCTCCATGGCATGCGCAACGGTCGAACGTCCCGCGCCGCTCATGCCAGTAACTACTACTACTTCGCTACTCATAGGCACATCATCCCTTATTGCTACCTTTATCATCAAGAATTTCACCGGTCTGCAGGTCAACGACAGGTTGGAGATCTTCAAGATGTTCGCACAGGAGTGCAGCAATACGCTTACCGATACCCGGAATTGCCGCAATCTCTTCCTCACTTGCCTTGCGTAACTTTGCAATGGAGCCAAAATGTTCGAGAAGAGCTTTGCGGCGAACTTCACCGAGATGGGGTATTTCATCAAAGAGGGACTCCAGCATCACTTTTGAACGTTTACTTCGATGAAATGAAATAGCAAATCGATGGGCTTCATCTCGCACGCGTTGCAATAGATATAGGGCCTCGCTCTGTATTGGAAAAATGATTGGATCTTTATTGTCGGGAATAAAAACCTCTTCGAGACGTTTTGCTAATCCGCATAAAGGGATATCAGATAAACCTAACTCAGCTAATGCACGTGCTGCAGCGGCCACTTGAGGCGCGCCGCCATCGACAACAATGAGCTGCGGCGCATAGGAAAATTTTGGCTGTGCTGCTCCGCTGAGGGCCAACTCTTCTAAATCCAAATCTTTCTCGGCGAGATAACGTTTCATTCTTCGAGTGATTACTTGATGCATCGCCCTCGTGTCGTCGAGTGGAGTATCTGATTTAATGGCGAAACGTCGATACTCGCTCTTCTTAGCTTGCCCATCCTCAAATACCACCATTGATGCGACCATCTGATTGCCTTGAATGTTGGAGATATCAAAACATTCAATCCGCAAAGGCACCTCAGGAAGATCTAGTGCGCTCGCAATTTCCTCGAGGGCCCTACCTGCCACCGCAGAATCATTTGATCTTTTGCTCAGATATTGGATCAAAGCATGATGAGCATTGCGTTTGACTGTCTGGAGAAGTTCAAATTTCTCGCCACGTTGAGGAGCCGTTATATGAACTTTGTGGCCACTCAATGAGGCGAGCCAATTTCCAATCGCCTGCGCATTCTCTATCTGTATTGGCCGATTGATATAGATCTCCGTAGCTGGCGGTATTTCGTGATATGCACTCGAAATGACGGCCTCGATAAGGTCCTCATCCTCCATGACATTGGCTAGATCGACAACCCAAGAGCGCGAAGCTGTAATTCTGCCTTCGCGAACCATAAAAATACTTGCAGATGCATGGAGATTCTCTTCATGTATTGCAATAAAGTCCGCGCTCAATTCATGACTTAGGGCAACATCCGTGGATTCTGTTGCTTTAGCGATCGCCGTAATCTGATCACGCAATTCTGCTGCTCTTTCAAAATGTTCGTTTTCAGCCGCGATCTTCATTTCTTGCTCAATCATTTGGGTCAATTGAAGACCGCTTTTCTTAAAGGAGGTCGTCAATCTTTCTGCAAGGCGGTGGTGCTCTTCCTGAGAAATCCATTCAACACAAGGCGCAGCACACTTGCCAATATCTCCTAGTAGACATTGCCGCCTTGTTTTTCGAGCACGTTCAAAGTTTCCATTCGAACAGGTTCGAATCGGATAAAGTCTTTGGAGTACCTCGAAAGTGCTTCTCAGAGCCCATGCATGAGCGAAAGGCCCGATGTACTCAACACCCCTTAATCGCTTTTGACGCGAAATGTACATGCGAGGAAAAGATTCACCAATCGACACAGCAAGGTAGGGGTATGACTTGTCATCTTTAAACTGGACGTTGAAACGCGGATTCTCCTTTTTTATCCACGTGTATTCCAGTTGTAAGGCTTCAACCTCGGTAGAGACAATTGTCCAATCCACTCTTGATGCGGTATGCACCATCCGAAAAGTCTTCTCAGAGAGATTTGCTCCAAAATAACTCGAAAGGCGACTCTTCAGATTTCGAGCTTTTCCAACATAAATAACGCGATCATTCTCATCAAAGAATCGATAAACACCTGGTTCTTGAGGAATGTTTGCCGGACGATAACTCTGAGGATCGGCCATTGCAGACTACTTTAAGACTTCAGCGAGGAAATGACCGGTATAGCTTTTCTTATTTTTAGCTACTTCTTCCGGTGTTCCCTCGGCGACAATAGTTCCGCCACCAGAACCGCCCTCCGGACCCATATCAATAACCCAGTCTGCACATTTGATGACATCTAAATTATGTTCAATAACAACAACGGTGTTGCCAGTGTCTACTAATCTATTGAGAACCACTAATAATTTACGCACATCTTCAAAATGAAGCCCAGTGGTCGGCTCATCCAAAACATAAATGGTTCGTCCGGTAGAACGTTTTTGTAGCTCTGTTGCTAACTTAACTCTTTGTGCTTCACCGCCTGATAGCGTCGGAGCTGATTGACCTAATCTGACATAGCCCAAACCTACGTCGCACAGGGTCTTAAGATATCGAGCTATTGCCGGCACCGACTCAAAGAAATTGGCAGCTTCTTCGATTGGCATATCTAGGATTTCTGCAATTGTCTTGCCCTTATAGTGCACTTCCAGCGTCTCTCGGTTATAGCGAGCCCCATGACAAACTTCGCAAGGAACATAAACATCTGGCAGGAAGTTCATTTCAATTGTTATAGTGCCGTCTCCTGCGCAATTCTCACAACGTCCGCCTTTAACATTAAAAGAAAAACGGCCTTGCTGGTATCCACGAATCTTTGCCTCGCTAGTTTCAGCAAAGAGAGCGCGCACCTTGTCAAAAACACCTGTATATGTCGCAGGATTCGATCTCGGCGTGCGACCAATCGGCGATTGATCAACATGCACCACCTTGTCGAGATTGTCCACGCCTGAGAGTGAACGATGTCGGCCCGGAACAATGCGTGCGCCATTTAGTTTATTTGCCAGTGACGAATAGAGGATGTCATTGACGAGAGTAGATTTGCCTGAACCCGATACACCTGTGACTGCAACGAAGTTTCCAAGTGGGAATGTGACGGTTAGATTCTTGAGATTGTTTTCTTTAGCCTCTTTGATGACAAGCTCGCGACCTTTTTCACGAGGGCGTCGGTTCTTAGGAGTTTCAATTCTCAGCCTTCCTGAGAGGTATCCACCAGTGATGGAGTCCTTTGCTGAAATGAGCGCTTCATAATTACCTGAAGAGACAACCTTTCCGCCATGTTCTCCGGCGCCAGGCCCTATATCTACAATCCAATCAGCGGTGCGAATGGTCTCTTCATCATGCTCGACAACTATCAGGGTATTTCCAAGATCGCGTAAACGAGTCAACGTCTCAATAAGTCTGCGGTTATCACGTTGGTGTAAGCCGATACTGGGTTCATCAAGCACGTAGAGCACGCCAACAAGTCCGCTACCAATCTGAGTAGCCAGACGAATTCTTTGAGCCTCGCCTCCGCTGAGTGTTGCAGCTGCTCGATCAAGCGAGAGATAGTCCAATCCAACATCCAGCAAAAAACCTAATCGAGCATGGACTTCTTTTAAGACTCTCTCGGCAATCTTTTTTTCGCGACTAGTGAGTGAAATCTTCTTGAGAAATTCTGCACATTCTGCAATTGAAAACTCACAAACTTCAGCTATTGATTTTCCCCCGATAGTGACTGCAAGCACTTCGGGCTTCAGTCTGGCGCCCTTACAGACGGGGCAAGGAGTCTCGCGCATAAATGATTCAAACTTCTCGCGAGCGTAATCACTATCTGTTTCACCATGGCGACGCTCTATTGTTGGGATTACTCCCTCGAAGCCGGTGGAGTAGCTTCGAACACGACCGTATCTATTCTTATATTTAACATGTACCTCAAAATCAAAACCGTGCAAAATGGCATTCTTCGCCTTTTCCGAGAGTTTCTTCCATGGCGCATCCATGGAGAATTTCAATTCCCCAGCTAGCGCCTCAAGTATTCGGGTGTAGTACTCGGAGGTACTTCCAATATTCCAAGGAGCAATCGCGCCTTCATTGATTGAAATTGAATCGTCTGGAATGACAAGCTCGGGATCAACTTCGAGGCGATGGCCAATACCAGTGCACTCGGGACAAGCGCCAAATGGTGAGTTAAAAGAGAATGAACGCGGCTCGAGCTCTTCAAATGAAAGTTCACAATCATGGCAGGCCATATGCTCTGAATATATTCGCTCTTTATCCGCTCCTTTCTGGTCAACGAAATCCAAAACCACTAAACCATTTGCCAACTTGAGAGCAGTTTCAATTGAATCTGTGAGCCGAGTCTTGGCATCTGGTTTCACGGCAAGGCGATCAATAACAACTTCGATAGTATGTTTTTCTTGTTTCTTCAGTTTTGGAACTTCAGCTATCGGATATACCGCTCCATCCACCCTTACGCGCGAGAAGCCTTGGGTTGTGAATTCTTTGAAAAGGTCGAGGAATTCACCTTTTCGTGCTCTAACAACTGGAGCTAGAACTTGAAAACGAATTCCCTCCTCCATAGCCAAAATTTGATCAACAATGTTTTGTGGGGTTTGCTTTGTGATTGGTTTACCACACTTAGGGCAATGGGGTCTTCCCGCGCGAGCGAACAGAAGACGCAAATAATCATAAACTTCAGTAATCGTTCCAACAGTTGATCGTGGATTTCGATTGGTTGACTTCTGATCAATAGAGACAGCCGGAGACAAGCCTTCTATAAAATCTACATCTGGCTTATCCATCTGCCCTAAAAACTGACGAGCGTAAGCTGAAAGAGATTCAACATATCTTCTTTGACCTTCGGCAAAGATTGTGTCGAAAGCAAGTGAAGACTTTCCAGAGCCTGAGAGCCCAGTAAAAACAACGAGTGAATTTCGAGGCAGTTCAATATTGACGTTCTTGAGGTTGTGTTCGCGTGCGCCACGGACAATCAATTTATCTTCGCTCATATTCCCGCCTCCTCCATTGCTCGTAGCTCTCTCTTCAATTCACGAATTTCATCGCGAAGCCTTGCCGCAAGTTCGAATTGCAACTCGGAAGCGGCGCTTCGCATCTGATCGGTGAGCGATTCTATGAGAGCTGAAAGCTCTTGGCGTGGCATTGAAGCTAGATTCTTGGTGTGTAATCCCACAGAGACGGTCGATGTTTGGCGCTTACCCTTAGTGCCACGAAGTTCTTCGGTATCTTCAACTTCCTTTGCAATGAGGTCGGTAATGTCAGCAATTTTCTTACGAAGTGGAGTCGGATCAATCTTATTTTCAATGTTATATGCAATTTGTTTTTCACGACGCCTATTGGTTTCATCTATCGCAGCCTTCATGGATGCAGTGATGTTGTCGGCGTACATATGGACCTCACCAGAGACATTTCGGGCCGCGCGACCTATAGTTTGAATCAATGAGGTCGTGGAGCGCAAAAAACCTTCCTTGTCCGCATCCAAGATCGCAACCAATGAGACTTCCGGTAAATCTAGTCCTTCACGCAATAGGTTAATGCCTATGAGAACATCATAGGAGCCCATGCGCAATTCGCGCAGAAGTTCGACGCGGCGCAAAGTATCAACTTCGCTGTGGAGGTAGCGGACTCGCATGCCTAGACCAATCATGAAATCGGTCAAATCTTCAGACATCTTTTTGGTCAAAGTTGTTACTAAAACGCGTTCATTTCTCTCTGCCCGAACTTTAATTTCATGGACCAAATCATCAATCTGACCTTTGATTGGTTTCACAACAATCTTGGGATCAACGAGCCCTGTTGGTCTGATAACTTGCTCAACTACATCACCATTAACTTTTGCAAGCTCATATTTGCCCGGCGTAGCAGACAAATAGATAGTTTGGCCTTTACGAGATTCAAATTCATCAAACCGTAGGGGGCGGTTATCCATAGCGCTTGGAAGTCTGAATCCATGCTCAACTAGCGTGCGTTTTCGAGCCGCATCACCCTCATGCATGGCCCCAATTTGAGGAACAGTCACATGCGATTCATCGATGACAACCAGAAAATCTTCGGGAAAATAATCTAAGAGGCAATGTGGCGGCGTACCAGGCTCGCGCCCATCGATATGCCTAGAATAATTTTCGATTCCAGAACAAAAACCCAGCTGCGCCATCATCTCGAGATCGAAAGTAGTGCGCATCCGTAGTCGCTGGGCCTCAAGCAATTTATTCTGTTTTTCAAATTGAGTTACGCGATTGAGCATCTCTACTTCAATTTCATTCATAGCCCTTTTCATGGTCTCTGGGCCAGCAGCATAATGAGTTGCGGGGAAAACAAAGATTTCTTTCTCGTCCCTAACGATCTCCCCCGTAAGTGGATGAAGAGTAGTTATTCGCTCAATCTCATCCCCGAACATTTCAATGCGTATAGCCAATTCTTCGTACATTGGGATGATTTCTACGGTATCCCCGCGCACTCTAAAAGTTCCGCGATCAAAGGCTATGTCATTTCTTTTATATTGGATATCAACAAATTTGCGAAGAAGTGAATTCCTCTCGATACTCTCGCCGACGCGAAGGCGTACCATCCGATCAACATATTCTTGAGGCGTTCCGAGCCCATAAATGCAGGAGACAGTAGCAACAACCACAACATCGCGTCGTGTAAGTAGAGAATTTGTGGCGGAATGTCGTAGCCGCTCCACCTCTTCATTGACTGAAGAGTCTTTCTCAATAAACGTATCCGATTGTGGAACATAAGCTTCTGGCTGGTAGTAGTCATAATAAGAGACAAAGTACTCAACAGCATTATTCGGAAGTAGCTCTCTAAACTCATTAGCTAGCTGTGCTGCAAGAGTCTTATTTGGAGCCATAACTAATGTGGGTCGTTGTAGTTTCTCAATGAGCCATGCAGTTGTTGCCGACTTTCCGGTGCCAGTAGCGCCAAGCAGAACTACATCGCTTGCACCAGATTCAATTCTGCGAGCAATTTCTGCTATCGCCTGTGGTTGATCGCCTGATGGAACGTAGTCACTAATCACCCTGAAGGGATTAACTGTGCGCTCTAAGTCTGTGATGGGCCTCGTCACTTTTGAGCCTTTAACTTCAAATAGATCTCTTCGACTTGGCGAAGCAATGAATCTTTATCAGCATCATTGAAGATAATAAAATCTGCAATCGCCTCTCGTTCAGAATCAGTCACTTGAGCTGCAATACGAGCTTCAATCTCTGATTCTCGCAAGCCTCGTTCACGTATTCGAGATTTACGGAGTTCAAGAGGTGTGCTAATCGCAATGACGTAATCGAATCGTTCTGCTCCATTAGTCTCCACAAGAAGAGGGATTTGATTAATGATGATTGCATCTTGCGGTAAAGACCGGACTAGAGCTTCTACGCTAGCTCGTATCGCCGGATGAATAATTTCCTCAAGTTTTTTCCGAGCTCCCTCATCCTTGAAAACGATATTTGCGAGGGCAGCGCGATCAATCTCCCCATCACGTAATATCTCATCGCCAAAATGAGAAACAATCTCATCAAAACCAGGAGTCCCTCGCTCAACGACATCTCGAGCAAGTTGATCTGAATCAACGACAACGGCGCCGAGGGATGCGAAATATTCACCGGCCAGACTCTTGCCTGAACCAATGCCTCCCGTCAAAGCAACCAACATGTCTCGAGCCTACCTGAGACTATTGAGGGTAAAAAATGTAGAGAAGGAAAAACCCCGACATCTTTTTGATATCGGGGTTTTAGATAAGACTATTGAAGCTGGCTAGTTAGAAGTTTGAGCTGCCTCTTCTGCCGCCTTAGCCTCTGCCTTTTGCTTCTTATGTGCAAGGAAGCGCGCTTGAGCTTCAGCGTACTGACGTTCCCACTCTTCGCGTTGTGCTTCAAAACCAGGACGCCACTCTTGAGTATCAGCATCAAAGCCTTCAGGGTAAATGAAGTTTCCTTCAGCATCATAACGAGCAGGCATTCCATATTGCGTTGGATCGAACGCTTCAACTTCTACTTCATGGCCTTCATTTGCTTGCTTCAAAGAAAGTGAAATGCGACGTCGCTCGAGATCAATATCGATAATCTTGACAAAGAGTTGGTCGCCAACTTGAACAACCTGCTCTGGGATTTCGACATGGCGCTCAGCGAGCTCGGAGATGTGAACAAGACCTTCAATTCCTTCGAAGACGCGGATAAATGCGCCGAATGGAACGAGCTTGGTCACTTCACCTGGAACAACTTGGTTGATTCCATGAGTGCGTGCAAAAGCTTGCCATGGATCTTCTTGAGTTGCTTTGAGCGAGAGTGAAACGCGCTCGCGTTCGAAATCAACTTCAAGAACTTCAACGGTCACTTCATCGCCCACTTCAACAACTTCGCTTGGATGATCAATATGTTTCCAGGAGAGCTCAGAGACGTGAACAAGTCCATCTACGCCACCGAGATCCACAAATGCGCCGAAGTTGACGATGGATGAGACGACACCTGTGCGAACCTGACCCTTGGTGAGTTGGTTGAGGAAAGTTGTGCGTGATTCAGATTGAGTTTGTTCAAGGTAAGCACGACGTGAAAGAACGACATTATTGCGATTCTTGTCGAGTTCAATAATTCGAGCTTCAACGGTCTTACCGATGTACGGCGTGAGATCGCGAACGCGTCGCATCTCTACAAGTGATGCTGGCAAGAAACCACGAAGACCAATGTCAACGATCAAGCCGCCCTTAACTACTTCAATGACAGTTCCAGTGACAACTTCATCACGTTCCTTCTTGCCTTCGATTTCTCCCCACGCCTTTTCATATTGGGCGCGCTTCTTCGAGAGGATTAAGCGACCTTCTTTATCTTCTTTTTGTAAAACAAGCGCTTCGATTGAATCGCCAACGGAGACGAGCTCTGATGGATCAATATCGTGGCGGATTGAGAGTTCGCGGGATGGGATAACACCTTCGGTCTTGTAACCGACATCTAGAAGAACTTCCTCGCGATCTACCTGGACTACAACGCCAGTGACGAGATCTCCATCATTGAAATTTTTGATTGTGCCTTCGATTGCGGCTAAAAAGTCTGCTGCTGAACCAACATCGTTGATTGTTATTTGTGTGCTCAAGTTACTCCGTGGGTGGATAGAAATAGTAGGTAACAAGATGCTTGTATGAATTCATCTTGCCTCAGACCCCTCTGGCCTGAGTGACCAAGGCTACTTTGCAGCCTAATCACGGGCAAATCGAGATATTCTGCTCGCATGCGCATGTACCTGGAATTTCTCAGATTTCCCGGTTCCAAATCGCTTCTCCTCGCCCCATTTCCAGCCCGTTTAGCCTACGGAATGATCGGATTAGGGCTTTATTTCAAGGTCTATCGAGAAACTAATTCCATAGCTGCTGCAGGTTTCGCAGCAGGTGCGAGCGGAATTGCTGGTGCAGCTACAACAGGCGTGAGAGCAGCGCTGCTCGACAGATACGGCTTGAAGTGGCCGATCAGAATTTTTGTTCCAGGTTACGCAAGTGCGATTATGGCGGTTAATTTTTCTCACGATAAAAATGTATTGATTTTCTGCGCAGTACTACTTGGCGCAAGTGCTCCACCTATCAATCTTTCCATTCGTCCGCTGTGGCGATTTCTCGTTCCACATCACATGCTTCGAACTGCTAATGCAATTGACACTGCATTTATGGATGGTGCAGTCATTATCGGTCCCGCTCTTGTTACTGCGCTTGCACTATCAAAGCATCCTTTCAGCGCTCTTGCTGCATGCTCTCTCTTGATTTTGGTTGGTGGTTTGAGTCTTTCCTCTCTGGAAGTAACGAAAAAATGGGAACCAGAAGAGAAATCTAAAAATGAGTTGCGCTTCTTCAAGTTGCCGGCTATCAAGGTCTTGGCGCTTGAAGGTATCGCAATCGGTTTATCAAATGGGCTATTCAGTATTGCTTTACCTGCATTTGCAACGATTCACCATACTCCCAGGTTAACTTCCATTGTGATGGCCATCAGTGCCGCTGCGATGATTATCGGTGGCCTTATTGGAGCGGCACTCACTCGCCATCTCACGCCATTAAAAGCCTTTACCAAAAATTACTTCTTCTGGTTCGTTGCAGTTTTACCTCTTCCGTTTGTTCAAGCCAATTGGACGATTATGGTTGTTGCAGCCATCATCGGATTAGCTGTTGGAGCGCAGCAAGTTTTCTATTTGGAGATTCTTGATCATGTGCGCCCAAAGGGAACTGCTGCATCAGCGCTAGGTTGGATGTGGGTGATCGAAGGAACTGCGGCTTCAGTCGGGTCCGCAATCGCTGGCGTTATTTCAGAACGTTACTCACCTAACGCTTGCTTCGCCCTCTCCTCTTGTGCAGTTGCCGTCGGATACTTGGTTACCTTGCGAGGAAATCGATTTCTACGTTCTGCAGATACATTGTTGCCGCCAGCTCGTGACTAGCCTTTCACTAGTGCGCCGCTTCATCCCAACTATGGCCGAGTCCAACATTTACTTCAAGTGGAACGGTGAGTTTGGCCGCGCTACCCATCCCTTCGCGAACAATTTTTTCTAGAACCTCTTCCTCACCCGGAGCAACCTCAAAAATCAGTTCATCATGCACTTGTAAAAGTAAACGTGACTGCAATTTATTGTCAGCGATCAAGCGGTCAACATTGAGCATGGCTTGTTTGATGATGTCTGCTGCCGAGCCCTGAATTGGCGCATTAAGTGCCATGCGTTCGGCTGCTTCGCGTGCTTGCCTATTATCGCTATTCAAATCAGGAAGATATCTTCGCCTTCCGATTACAGTTGATGTATATCCATTCTTGCGAGCTTCCTCAACGATTCGATGCAAGAAATCACGAATTCCTCCAAATCGCTGGAAATAATTCCCCATGAGAACTTGCGCTTCTGATGGAGAGAGACCTAGTTGTTGTGACAATCCGTAAGCGCTGAGGCCGTATGCCAATCCATATGACATGGCCTTAATCTGTCTACGCATTTCAGGTGAGACATCGCTGGATCTAACACCGAAAACCAAAGAAGCCACTGTGTTATGTAAATCCTCGCCTGAATTGAAGGCTTCGATCAAACCTTTATCAACAGAGAGATGGGCCATGATTCGCATTTCAATCTGGCTGTAATCAGCAGTCAAAAGATTGGAATAACCATTCGAAGCCACAAAACATTCGCGAATTCGTCTCCCTTCCTCTGTGCGGACTGGGATATTTTGAAGGTTTGGCTCAATAGAAGAAAGTCGTCCTGTTGCAGTTGTTGTTTGTTGAAATGTTGTATGGATCCGACCGTCACGTTCGATGGCAGCACGCAATCCCTCGATTGTTGTGAGCAGCTTGCCGGCCTCTCGAATACGTAGAAGATTTTTCAGGAGAGGGTGCTTACTCTTTTCATAAAGAAAATCAAGACTCTCAGCATCGGTGCTATAGCCAGTCTTAATTTTCTTTGTTTTTGGTAATTTCAAATCATCAAAGAGCACACCTTGCAACTGTTTGGGTGAGGCCACGTTGAATTCTTTACCCGCGTGTTGATATGCAGATTCCGTTTCTTTACTAACCTCGCTTTGAAAATATTGCGCAAGGGCGTCCAATCTCTGCGAATCAAGTGCAATACCTGTGGCTTCCATTTTGGCCAATAGTTTTGCTGTCGGAAGTTCCAAATCTGTAAGAAGCTCGGCCATTCCGACTTGTTCGATTTCCCTTCGAAGAATGGGAACTAGCCTTGCGATATGTGCAGCAATTGAACCATCGAATGTGGAAAAGAGATCATCGTTAGGTTGTTCAAGAGATATATCCAAATACCGCTGGAAAAGTGAAGGGGCATCCAGATTTCTTGAGCCTGGATTGAGTAAATATGCTGCAATCTCAGTATCAAATTCAACGCCTTCAATTTCTAGATATCGAGCTGCATCTTTGAATCCGTGCATATACTTTCGAATATGTTTTTGAGATAGCCACTCACCTGGATTCTCACCTATCACCGAATAAGAAATCACTCCATCAAGGCTCACAGAATAGCCGCGAACTTTGCCGTTCTCGATATCAATAAAGACAGATACTGGCTCGCTTGCCCATGCTAGAAGAGCATCGACTTCGGCGGAGGTCGCACTCTTATTCTCTACGGCGATTGATTTACCAATGACTGCGGCCTTTTCACTGCTACCTAAAGACTTGATACGAGTTGTCAGAGCTTTAATTTCAAGGCGCTCCAAGATATGTATTAAATCTTCAGAAGCAAATCCTTTCCAAGTTAAATCAGTGAGCGAGGAGCCGAGTGCAACGCTTCGTTGCAATTCAGTGAGTTCATGATTAAGAATTACAGAAGACAAGTGCGCGCGAAGAGCGTCTCCAACTTTGCCACCGATTTCATCAACCTTAGCAACGAGTGTCTTAATGTCACCATATTCCTGAATCCACTTTGTAGCAGTCTTCTCTCCCACTCCAGGAATTGAGGGCAAATTGTCGCTTGGATCGCCACGTAGCGCTGCAAAATCATGATACTGCGCAGGCGTTAAACCATATTTCTCAAATAACGCACTCGGCGTCATGTGTGTCATTTCAGTGACACCCTTTTTTGGGTAGAGAATTGTAATGTTATCTGTAATCAGCTGGAAAGCATCGCGGTCCCCAGTACAAATGTCTACAAGCATTCCAGCTTTCTCGGCTTGTGTTGCAAATGTTGCAATGATGTCATCTGCTTCAAAACCTTCTATTGAAAAGTGCTTCATTCCCATCGCAGAGATAACTTCGTAAATAAATGGCATTTGGGAGCGAAATTCATCCGGTGTCTTTGCGCGCTGCGCCTTGTACTCGGGAAATTTCTCACTTCTAAAAGTCTTACGTGAGACATCAAATGCGACCGCCACGTGAGTGGGAGAAACTTCTTTGATGAGATTGAGAATCATCGAGGTAAAGCCATAAATTGCATTTGTATGCTGGCCTTGTGAGGTTACAAAACTGTCGACTGGCAAAGCATAAAAAGCTCGGTATGCCATGGAATGACCATCGATAAGGAGTAGCTTCGCTTTGCTCGATTCGCTGCCTTTATCTAATTTGGCGTCCAGCTTTGGCATGGGTTGATTGTATGCATACCTGCATACCCATACACTCTTCTTATGAGTTCAGATTTTATGGAAATCCTTCGCGAACGCGGCCAAGGCGCCCTCGATAAGAAGATGGGGATTGAAATTATCGAAGCATCACCAGAGCGACTTGTCGCCACAATGCCAGTAGAAGGCAATACCCAACCAATCGGTCTGCTCCATGGTGGTGCAAATGTAGTTCTGGCAGAGAGTTTGGGCTCGATCGGCACACAACTTCATGCTGGGCCTCATCGCCGCATTGTTGGCGTAGACATCAATGCCACTCACCATAAATCTGCACTCGCTGGGAAAGTGACAGCGGTTGCAACTCCGGTTTCGCTTGGCAAAACTCTTTGTTGTTATGAAGTGATAATAACAAATGAGGCAGGCGAGCGAACCTGTACAGCTCGCATCACCTGCCTCATTTTGGCAGAGCGTTAATTAGTTTTTAACCGCCGAGATAAGCTTTTGTAACTTCTGGATTGGACTGCAACTCTTTAGCCGATCCACTCATCTTGATAACTCCAGATTCAAGAACATAGGCTCGATGAGCGACAGAGAGTGCAGCAAGAGCATTTTGCTCAACAAGAAGAATGGTCGTTCCCTGCTGATTGATTTTTACAATCGTTTCAAAGATCAGGTCGACAAGAACTGGTGCAAGACCCATGGATGGTTCATCCAAAATTAAGAGTTCTGGATTTCCCATAAGCGCTCTACCCACCGCAAGCATCTGTTGCTCGCCGCCGGACATCGTGCCTGATTTTTGATTAATACGTTCACGAAGACGAGGGAAAAGTTCTAGAACTCTCTCTTTGTCTGCCTTAATTCCATCTTTATCATTGCGAAGAAATGCTCCCAAATCGAGATTTTCATCGACGGTCATGCGTGGGAAAATTCGTCTCCCTTCGGGCGAGTGACAAATTCCCTTCTTCACAACTTCATGTCCTTCAACGCCATCGATTCGTTCGCCATTAAATGAAATGGAGCCACCACGTGGTTTAAGTAAGCCAGAAATGGCTCGAAGTGTTGTGGACTTACCAGCACCATTAGAACCAATCAGGGTGACAATTTCACCCTTGTTAACATCGAGGGAGATTCCTTTGATCGCCTTGATGTTTCCGTATGCAACTTCGAGATTTTCTACTTTTAGCATCAGTGACCTGCCCCTACACCCTTACCAAGGTACGCCTCGATAACACGTGGATTTGATTTGATTTCTGCTGGTGAACCTTCGGCAATTTTTTCGCCACGATCTAGAACCGTAATTCTTTCTGATACTTTCATCACAACCGCCATATCGTGCTCAATAAGAAGAATAGAGATTCCCTTTTCATCACGAATACGGTGGACAAAGTCAACAAATACTGCCGATTCTTGTGGGTTCATACCCGCTGTTGGTTCATCGAGAAGAAGAACTTTTGGATTGAGAGCAAGAGCTCGTGCTACTTCTAAACGTCGCTGATCTCCGTAAGAAAGATTACGGGCAAACTCATTTGCAGTCTTACCAATGCCAACGAAATTAAGAAGTTCGCGAGCCTTCTCATGGGCTGCTTTTTCTTCGCGACGTTGGGTTGGGGTTCCGAAAACGGTAGAGAGAATTCCAGCCTTCAAGTGAGAGTGCATGGCTACCATGACATTTTCCTCTGCGGTCATAGAACCGAAAAGACGAATGTTCTGGAAAGTACGAGCGACACCAGCTGATGCGATTTTGTGAGGCGCAAGAGCAGTGATTTCATTGCCATCGTAATAGACATTTCCACTTGTCGGCTTATAGAGGCCAGTCAGAATGTTGAAGAATGTTGTCTTACCAGCTCCATTTGGACCAATAAGAGAAACAATCCCCTTCTCTGGGATATCAAATGAGACGTTATTGACTGCTACAAGACCACCAAATTCAACGGTGATGTTATCTGCATGCAAAATGCCGGACATGATTAGTGACCTCCTGTGTTTGCAGCTGCATCATCGTTCTCGTGAGAGATCATCTTGAGGCGAGCTTCAGGCAATAAACCATCGCGCTTAAAGAGCATCATGAGAATCAAAATGCCTCCAAAGAGCGCAAAGTTATACGACGGGAAATTAATATTGGTATGGAAGGTGTTATTAACAGTATCTCCAATTGCAGGAAGTCCTGTTGCATTTATCCATGACATCAAAACTGCGCCGAGGATAACTCCCCAGACGTTGCCCATTCCACCTAGAACGACCATTGCCAAGAGAATGATTGAAATCGAGAAGTTGAAGCGCTCGGCAAAGATTCCGTTGACGTGGGTGGCATAGATGGCTCCACCAATACCTCCAGAGAACGCTCCGACTGCATATGCAGTGAGTTTTGTGCGCATCAATGGAACACCCATCATGGAAGCCGCTAATTCATCTTCGCGAATTGCAAGCCATGCACGGCCCAGGCGTCCGCCACGAATGCGGAGTGAAACGAATACCATCGCAGCTGCAAGCACGAA
>CAYRJB010000007.1:20666-34453 GCA_964424485.1 uncultured Actinomycetes bacterium | reverse complement strand
TTTTCAAGACCGGTGCACTCGGCCGCTATGCGAGCCCTCCGTGGGCAAACTTACCGGCAGAGTTGGTCCTGCTCAAAATTGAGAAGTTGTTATGCGGGCAACCGAAGAAGTTCTTCGATGATTTGGGCAACTCCATCATCTGTATGGGCTGCTGTAACAAATTTCGCATGGTTCTTTGCATCAGGATGTGCATCTTCAAAAGTCCATGATCTATGCGCCCACTGCAACATTGAGAAGTCATTCGGATTATCGCCAAATGTCACTGCATCAGCTGCAGAAATACCGGCGCGTTCAGCCATCTTTGAAAGAGTAAGGCCTTTACTCACTCCAACTGCAGAAATCTCGATGAGCGATTCTTTAGCGTTGGAATGCGTAATAGTTGCAATCTCACCACACGTTAATTGTGAGATTCGCAGCATCTCATCTGAGGGCATTTCATAATTGCTACATCTGGCTAACATTTTAAATGCTGGCTCTGTCATGCGTTCTTCAATTTGATCAACAGGTTGGACATCAATACCAACATCCCAACGAGGTATATAACTCTTTTCATGATGGAATTCATCTCGATACTCGATTGCAAAAGAAACATTTGGAATATTTTTTCGAAGACGAGTCACAATCTCTTTTTGTATCTCAATCGACATCGACCACTCTTCAAGAACGCGGTCTGTACGTAGATCATAAAGTTGGGCACCATTTGCACAAATAGCGTTTCCAAATGAAAATGTTGATGCGATTTCTGGCATCCATCGTGGTGGACGTCCGGTAACAAAAAATATTTCTATGCCCGCTTCGTGAGCAGCATAAAAAGCATTAATAGTCCGCTGCGTGATATGGCCGTAATGAGAGACAATCGTGCCGTCGAGATCTGTACCAATTAACTTCGGGCGACGATTACTCATGCTGGAAGAATTACATCCTTGCCAAGATAAGGGCGTAGTGCTTGTGGAACTGTTACAGAACCATCAGCATTTTGATGATTCTCTAAAACAGCAACAATCATGCGCGGAATCGCCACGAGAGTTCCATTGAGAGTTGCCGTCGGTTTGGTGCCATTCTCATCCTTGTAGCGAATGTTGAGACGACGGGCCTGGAATTCAGTGCAATTGGAAGTGCTTGTGACTTCTCGATAGGCACTTTGAGTTGGAATCCATGCTTCGCAATCAAATTTACGAATTGCAGATGAACCTAGATCACCTGATGCAACATCAATAACTCGATAAGGAATCTCCATGCTGTCGAGAAATTCTTTCTCCCAGGCTAATAATTTTTCATGTTCAGCACGTGCTTCTTCAGGTTTGCAGTAAATAAACATTTCTACTTTATCGAACTGGTGAACGCGAATGATGCCTCGCGTATCTTTGCCATATGTTCCCGCTTCACGGCGGAAGCAAGATGAATATCCTGCATAACGAATTGGACCATTAGAAAGATCAATGATTTCATCCATGTGATAAGCGGCGAGTGGCACCTCAGAAGTTCCAACTAAATACATCTCGTCTGCAGCGAGGTGATAAACATTCTCGGCAGCTTGTCCGAGAAATCCAGTCCCCTCCATTGCAGGTGGATTCACAAGTACTGGAGGAATAACTGGGATGAATCCATTCTTTACAGCGAGCGCAATCGCGTGTTGAACCATTGCAAACTCAAGGAGCGCGCCAGGCCCGGTGAGGTAATAGGAGCGAGAACCGGAAACTTTTGCTCCGCGCTCTGTATCAATTGCTCTCAAAATCTTGCCGAGCTCTACATGGTCTTTGGGTTCAAATCCCTCTTTGGAAAAATCCCTCGGAGTTCCAACATGCTCGAGAATTACAAAATCCTCTTCACCACCTGTTGGTGCTTCATCAGCAACAATGTTTGAAAATTGTAAATTAATTTGGCGCGTAGCTTCCTCAAGTTCAGCGCGTCGAGCATCTGCATCTTTAACTTTTGCTGCCAGAGTCTTTGCATTCTCAAGGAGAGCCGCCTTCTCATCACCTTTGGCTGCCCCAACACTCTTTGAAAGGAGATTCTGTTCGGCGCGAAGGGCTTCAAATTCTGCAATTGCCGCACGGCGGGCATCATCGGATGCAAGAAGTTGATCTACGAGCGAAACGTCTTCGCCACGTTTCTTTTGCGCAGCGCGCACGACATCAGGAAAGTCGCGCACATATTTCAGATCAATCACTGTTCTAGCCTACCGTGCGCGGGTATGAACCTAAGAAGCGGACATCATCACAAATAGCGCGTAAGCCATCAATCGCAGCCTTTACTGGTGCATCATGAATGTGCCCCTCGGCGTCAATGATGAAGTGGTAGTGCCCAAGTTGGCGTCCAGTTGGACGAGATTGAATAAATGTTAGGTTCACATTTTGTTTCGCAAACTCAGTCAAAATTTCAAGCAGTGCGCCGGCATGGTCGATATCAATGTATGTAACAAGAGAGGTGCGGTCTTTGCCAGTTGGCGCTGGAAGTGAGCCAGGTTTTTCTACAATAATAAATCGCGTTACCGCCGCATCATTATCACCAATATTGTCATTAAGCACTTTTAATCCGTAATTTTCAGCAGCGACTCTCGCGGCAATTGCGCCATCAAATTTTCCTTCTGCTACTCCCCGCGCACCTGCAGCCGTCGATGGCGCCTCAATCAATTGAGCCTTTGGATAATTCTGAGAAATAAAACCACGTGTCTGCGCTTCTGCGTGAGGATGAGTGGCAATCGTCTTGATTTCGGAAGGATCGGTATCTGCTTTTGCCATGAATGCAAAAGTGACGGGTAATGAAGTCTCTCCACTAATAATTAATTCGTCGCCAAGTGCTAGTTCATCTAGAGTGCGAGCAACAACTCCCTCGACAGAATTTTCAATTGGGACCAGGGCTTTATCTACTTCGCCTTTACGAACTGCATCAAAAGCAGAAGTAACGTTGCCGTAGGCGATGAGTTCGTCACTGGGAGATGCGATTTTCCGCAGCGCAGCCTCGGTAAAAGTACCTGCTGGACCTAAGTAGGAGTAACGAGTCACTTGCGAATTTTACTCAGGTTTACGTCGGTGACGCGGCCACTTTGTTACAGGGTACTCAAGGTGAGAGTGAAATTGGCGTATAGCTTCTTTGAACAATTCAGGCTGCTCACGCATCACATAATGCGATGCTGCAGGAATGATTGCTAGGCGTCCATCTTTGAGAGCCTTGTAAAGAGATACTCCGTGTTCGGCATCAAATGGTTCGTCGTCACCATTTAATACAAGGGTAGGGCATTGAATCTTTGCAAGATCATCCAAAGTCATATTGGGTTCGCTCGACCAAATTCTAAATCCCAACCGAATTGTTTTCTCCATTTGTTCTAAAGGATCAGGTGATCTGGCCAACCATTTTTCTTTATCTTCATCCGGAATGATTATTGGAGCATTGGGATCAAAATGCCCGCCGGTATCCCAGTGATAATTTGTGCCAATCGCAACCATTGATTTCACTAAATCCGGTCGTTTAATCGCAACAAGAAGGGAGATGATTCCACCATCGCTCCATCCCACTAAATGAGTTGGTTCCTTGATGACATCTTCGATGTAAGCAATTGCTTCTTCTGCTTGAAAATCAAAATGAAAATATCCATCTCGTATTCCCGTGCGACCATGCCCTGTGCGGTCATATGCATAGATATGGAATCTATCCTCTACTGAAGGAAGAACGTAACTCTCCCAATCTTCTGTGCAGCTCAAGCCGCCATGCAAAAGAAGCAAAGGTTCGCCGCTGGTCTGATAATCAACTGACCAGGTCTTGTGACCGCGTAAATCTATATAACCATTTTTCACGTGCGCGAGAGGGGATTTGAACCCCCACACCCTTGCGAGTACACGGATCTGAACCGTGCGCGTCTGCCGTTCCGCCACTCACGCAATTTTGACTGTACTGAGATTGCTTATTATTCCATTGATTGTGAGGATTGGACTATGTCCAGCTTCCGCGCATTCGCCAAGACTGATATTGGTCTTGTTCGTGAAGGCAATGAAGATTCCGCTCTCATCTCATCCAGACTTATCGCTGTTGCTGATGGAATGGGTGGCCACGCTGCCGGTGAAATCGCATCACGAATTGCAATACAAACCTTGCGCAATCTCAGCGATGTGCTCAATGACCGTCAATTGGATTCTGAATCTCGCGAGGACTTACTCATGAATATCACCACCTCGGTTGATGATCAGATAGCAGAGCATGCAAAACACAATCCAGATTCTGCTGGCATGGGAACAACGCTCACTGCGCTTCATCTTGGAAATGATTCGGTAGAAATGTTGCATGTCGGTGATTCGCGCTGTTATCAGTGGGTGGGAGAAGAACTAGTACAACTTTCTGTCGACCATACAGTGATGCAAGAGTTAATGTCGCAGGGTCGTCTTACCGCTGAAGAAGTTGCAAATCATCCGCAAAGGTCCCTACTGACTCAAGCGCTTGTCGGGGATAGCGGAATTGATCCTGTGTTAATTGTCTTTCCAGCAAAAGTTGGCGATATCTTCTTACTGTGTAGTGATGGTCTCTCTTCTGTTCTGTCGGTAGAAGAAATGAATTCGATTGTTATTAAGAACCGCACAGATGGTCAAGCAATAGTCGATGAGTTAGTAAAGCAAACTAAAGCCAAGGGTGCTCCAGATAACGTCACTGTTATTTGGGCTGAAGTCGTCGCTGTTGAGCCAACTGCTGATCTTGTAATGATCGGCGCAGCAAAATGAAGATTCAAACTCTTGCTGATCGCTATCAACTTGGGGCGATGATTGGCAGCGGTGGAATGGCCGATGTCTATGAAGCCGTAGATACACGGCTCCATCGCAAGGTGGCCATCAAAATTCTCCGACCTGATCTTGCTCGAGATCCAGCATTTGTCTCTAGATTTAGAAAAGAAGCGCTTTCTGCAGCATCGCTTAGCCACAATGGAATAGTTGCGGTTTACGACAGTGGTGAAGATGGCAATTCGTCTTTCATAGTGATGGAACTCGTTCGAGGTCAGACTCTTCGCGAACTATTGAAATCAGGCCATGAGATTTCTATTCAATGGGCGCTAGAAATAACAGCAGGTATTTTGGATGCCCTCGCATATTCACATTCCAAAGGAATCATTCATCGAGATATCAAACCGGGTAATGTGATGATCACTGATGACGGTGATATCAAAGTGATGGATTTTGGTATTGCAAGAGCGCTCAGTGATGTCAACGCGACAATGACAAGTACATGGAATGTTGTGGGAACCGCACAATATCTCTCACCAGAACAAGCTCAAGGTTTAGCTTGCGACCGAAGAAGTGATATCTACAGTGTTGGTTGCTTACTCTATGAATTACTCGTAGGTGAGCCACCATTTTCTGGAGAAACACCGGTGGCTATTGCATATCAACATGTTTCTGCCGATCTCATTCCAGCATCTGATTATGTGGAAGAGATTGATAAGAATATCGACATTATTCTCTCTGTTGCTTTGGCTAAAGATCCAGCAAATAGATATCAAGATGCTGCTGCAATGCTGGCAGATCTAAAACTCGCTATGAAGGGCGAACCAGTAACAACGAAAATTCGCCGCATTACCAAGAAGCAACGTTGGATTGCAGCGAGCGCAGTTGTGGTCGTCATTCTTGGAGCTCTTGGCTTTCTTTTCAATTCCACCACTTCACCTGCGCCAGGTTTTGAACTTCCTAATGTCGTGGGTCTTGCTCCAGAAGATGCCACCAAAGTTTTGGCGGGATTCACCGTCACAATTCAGCACGCACCAGACGGTCGAGTTCCAAAGGGGCGCATCGCATCTCAATTACCACTTGCGGCTTCCAAAGTTGTGAAAGGAAGTGCGGTCACATTGACTGTCAGCGATGGTCCTGGAGACACCATCGTCCCTATTAATCTTGTTGGGACTTCATTAGATCAAGCGCGGATCATGCTTGCAGCTGCAGGACTTTTAATTTCCAAAACAGAACCAGTAGATAGCGATAAAGATCCCGGCGTGATTCTCGCTGTCGATCCTCAACCTGGTTCTACTGTAACTGCCGGCAGTGGTGTAACACTTCAAATTGCTAGTGGTCTTGTAAAAGTTCCCCAACTTATCGGTCTCTCGGAAATAGAAGCGCGCACCGTTTTAGCGCAGAGTGGATTCTTGCCGCGTGTTATCAATGCGTGGGATCCCAATAAAGATGTAGGGACTGTTTTAGCTCAAGCCCCAGATCCTCAGACTTCAGTCAATATTGGATCAATGATTACGATTACAGTAAATAAGCAGAGTTAAAATATTTAATTAGTTTATTTTTTTACTACTGGGGATAAACCTTCAGATCGTGCACGAGCGCCTTTGTCGCCACACATCTCTAACCAGTTACCCAACATTTGATGTCCGTGTTCAGTTAGAACAGATTCTGGGTGAAATTGCACTCCGCTGATTGGAAGTGTTTGGTGTTGGATTCCCATCACTACTCCCGAATCAGTAGCACAGATAACATCAAATCCTGCCGGCACAGTTGCGGGGTCAATTGCAAGTGAGTGGTAACGAGTCACTGTTAGCGGAGATTTAATGTCTTTAAGAATGCCGCCATTAGTATGTTTGATTAAGGAGGTTTTTCCGTGCAGCAATTCCGGAGCGCGTGAGACGGTTCCACCAAATGCAACTCCGATTGCTTGATGGCCTAAACACACACCGAGAAGTGGAATTTTTTTCCCTGCACAATATTTGACCATTGCAATTGAAACACCCGCGCCTTCTGGTGTACCGGGGCCGGGAGAGATCAGAACCCCATCGAATGTATCTGCATCCTCTGGCTTCACTTCATCATTTCGCTTGACGACACATTCAGCCCCAAGCTGGCCAAGATATTGCACGAGGTTAAAGACAAAGCTGTCATAGTTATCGACAACGAGAATTCGAGCCTTCTCCCCTTTTTGCATTGGGCTATTCTCTCTTAAATAAAGAGTGGAAGATGTAGTAATCTTTCGCCATGCCTAAATCCAGACTTCGCAAAAAGGTGAAAGAGCAACGCCATCACGAGGCTGAGGTCATACAAGAGACCCACGCTCATATGCCTGAAGAGAGCCCTCGCTGGCTCGCACCCTTGATGGTGACTGGCTTCCTTATTGGCCTTCTCTGGATCGTCATCTTCTACATCTCAGGGACTCTCTATCCAATTCCACATATCGGTGCTTGGAACATGGTCGTCGGCTTCGGCTTCATCGCAGCGGGATTTACCCTGGCGACAAAGTGGCGCTAGTTCGCGATTAGCTCGCACCTTCCTCATAATTACATCACTGTAATTCTCCACATCTGTGGAGGGCTCTGTGGATAACTCTGCACCGGCCTTACCTTCGAATCCGTAGACTTAGTTCAGCTCTCTCTCAGGAAACTCCCAACCTTGAAGAGCACCCTTCTTCTTGGAGGTAGGTATGAACACGCTAAAAGAGAAGTCTCAAAACTCGGCCCAGACAAATGTTCAACGCATTTTGGTCGTTGACGATGAATCAAGTATTTCCGAACTCATAGCAACATCACTTAAATTTGTTGGCTTTGAAGTTCGCACAGCAGCAACAGGCGCACAAGCACTTCAGGTTGCAGAAGAATTTAAGCCTCACGCACTCATCCTCGATGTCATGTTGCCAGATCTCGATGGTTTCGAAGTCTGCCGCCAACTACGCAATGAAGGTTCCAATGTTGGAATTCTTTTTCTCACCGCAAAAGATACTGTCGACGACAAGATTCAGGGTCTCACGCGTGGTGGAGATGATTATGTAACAAAACCATTTAGCCTCGAAGAATTAGTGGCACGTCTACGTGCGCTACTTCGTCGCATTGGTGTTGTAGAAACAGATATCGATGAAGAAAAGATTCGTTTCGCCGACCTCGAACTTGATGAAGCAACTCACGAGGTTCGTCGGGCAGGAAATCTCATAGAACTCTCCCCCACAGAATTTACTTTGCTTCGTTACCTCATGATCAATGCGGATCGTGTCGTATCTAAAGCTCAGATTCTTGATCATGTCTGGCAATACGATTTCCGTGGTGATGCTGGAATTGTTGAAACATATGTTTCTTATCTACGCAAGAAGATCGATATCTATGAACCTGCACTGATTCATACAGTTCGTGGTGTTGGCTATCGCATGAGAATGCCTGCTGCTAAATAATGCACGCACGTACCGTGGTATCACATTGGAGTCTGCGCACACGTTTGTTGCTTTCGACTCTCATGATTGCTGCACTTGGAATTATTGCCTCCGATCTAGCAGCTGATGCCGCGTTACGTTCATTTCTCATTAAACAAGTAGATTCGCAATTAAATTCAACGCTCGGTTCCTCTTTGAACAGGCTTGATCGTGCGGGAATTGTGATCGAAAATGACGATGGTCAAGTAACTGGCTTTGTTCCAGTGCGCCCATTAACCAATATCCCAACCAATCTGACCATTACTACGCTTGATCTCAATGGCAACGTCACTGGATCACTAGGTGGCGATTACAACAGCTCGAGCTATCCAACTTTTGCAGGTCTTACTGCAACAGAGATTATTACGCGGGCGGGTGAACCATTCACTGTCCATGTTGAGAGCGCGCCTGATGTTCGCGCTGTCGCAGATATCTTGCCTTCTGGCCAAGGGGCTGTTGTCGTCTCACAATCACTGGGTGGTGTTGAAAAGACAATTCTGAAATTGCAGTTCTATTTCTTCTTCATCACCTTGATAGTGCTCTTCCTTATTGTTATCGCTGCCGCTGCAATTGTGCGACTATCTTTGCGCCCACTTCGCGAAATTGAAGTAACGGCCGCAGCAATTGCTGATGGTGATCTCTCTGCTCGCTTAACAGAGACAACCGAGAAAACCGAAGTTGGTCGTTTATCTAAATCTCTCAACACGATGTTGGGGCATATCGAAAGAGCATTCGAAGCTCGTGTGCAATCTGAAAATAGACTTCGTCGATTTGCTGCAGATGCATCTCATGAGCTCCGCACTCCGCTTACGGCCATTCGCGGCTTTGCTGAGTTGTACCGACAAGGTGCTGTATCTGGTGAAGAGAAGACCAAAGAGTTGCTCTCTCGAATTGAAAAAGAATCAATTCGCATGACGGGACTTGTTGAAGATTTACTCACACTCGCAAGGATGGATCAAGCGCCAACGGTGACAAAATCTCCAGTAGATCTCTCTAAAGTTGTCAATGATTGTGTAGCGAGCGCCAAGGCCGCTGGACCTGATCACCCAATCACAGTAGTTGCCAATGAAGAAACTTATGTACTTGGTGATTCGGATCGAATTCACCAAGCGATACAAAATCTTCTCGCAAATGCGCGTGTGCATACACCAACAAACACTCCAATCACTGTGACAATTCAGGAAGACGAAAATGAAACAACTATCACGGTCGCAGATAAAGGCCCGGGTCTAGCTAAAGAAGATCAAGAGAGAATCTTTGAGCGTTTCTATCGCGCAGATCCTTCTCGCGCTCGTGTTGGTGGTGAAGGTTCTGGCCTTGGACTTTCAATAGTCGACACCATTATGAAAGCTCATGGTGGTTCAGTAACGCTTACAAGTGAAATCGGTAAAGGCGCTTCCTTTACGCTTCATTTCCCGGTATCAGACCAGGATTAGATTCCATCGATCTCAAGATTGCTATGCGCTCTTGAATTGGTGGGTGTGTACTAAACAATTGTGAGACTGAACTACCGTCGAGTGGTGACTCAATCCAAATATGGGCCACTGAATGCGATCTCTGTTGTACAACCGTGTTATCTCTGGCTAAGACTTCAAGCGCTTTACGAAGTCCGGTTGGATTACGTGTAAATGCAACGGCTGTTGCATCAGCTAGTGATTCACGCTTTCTACTGATGGCGCTTCGAATCATCACAGCAGCAAGTGGTGAGAGAACCAGGATGATGAGCGATGCGATAAGTGCCAGCGGATTCTGATTGCTCTGATTATCTCGATCGCGTCCGCCGCCCCACCACATCATCCGCATAATGAAATCACTCAAGATTGCGATTGCTCCAGCGGTCGTCGCTGCGATGGCAGAGACCAAGGTGTCGCGATTTGCAACGTGCGACATCTCATGGGCAATAACACCCTGTAATTCATCGCGCTCCATCACATCCAAAATTCCAGTAGTGAAGGCAATCAGTGCATGTTCTGGATCTCGCCCTGTTGCAAATGCATTTGGCGCTGGGTCCTCGACGATAGCGACTTTTGGCATTGGCAAACCTGATGCAATACAAATTTCCTGCACGAGATCAAAGAGACGAGGATTATCTGATTCTTGAATCTGTTTTGCGCCTGTCATTGTCAAAATAATTCGATCTGATGCCCAGAAGGAACCCCACACTGAAATAAGAGATATTCCAACTGCAAATGGAACTATTCCTACAGTACTTGCTCCGAAGTATGTCAGTGCAGCCCAGGCGACAACACCAATGAGTAAACCCATCCCAAAAAGTAACTCGATGCTCTTGCGTCGATTTGCCGCTTGGAGCTTACGAAAGTTCATTTTTACCTAACTTTAAAACTGAATTTTGGGTGCTTGACGCGCGGCTGGATCATCGACTTCATAGAAGTCGCGCGAAGTCACTTTGGCAAAACCAGAGAAGAGGTTGCCAGGAAATGTTTTTACCGCCGAATTAAGCGCACGTACATTGTCATTATAAAATTGACGCGCAAATGAGACTTTGTTCTCTGTTGTTCCTAACTCATCCTGGAGTGAGAGAAAATTTGCAGAAGCCTTTAGATCTGGGTAATTCTCAGCGACAGCTAGAAGCCCTCGAAGAGCTTGAGTTAACTGACCGTCTGCTTCAGCTGTTGCAGCTATTCCAGTTGCTGAAGTTGCTTTCGCGCGAGCAGCAACAACTGCATCGAAAGTGGACTTCTCATGAGCTGCGTAACCTTTGACTGTTTCGACTAAGTTCGGAATCAAATCACTGCGTCGCTTGAGTTGTACCTCAATTTGTGACCAGGCCTCATCGACTGAAACATTGAGGCGGATAAGTCGGTTGTAGCCGGAAATCAAAATCGCAGCGATGATGACTATTGCTGCGAGGACTATCAATGTTGTTTTCATGTCTATTCAACCTTAGTTCGATGAAAATTCTTCCAGGATCGACTTGCTGTGGGCCCGCGCTGACCTTGGTATCGAGAACCATATTTCTCGGAACCGTAGGGGTGTTCTGCTGAGGATGAAAGCTTGATCAGGCAGAGCTGGCCGATTTTCATACCTGGATAAAGCTTGACGGGAAGATTTGCAACGTTTGAAAGCTCAAGAGTGATGTGGCCGCTAAATCCGGGATCGATAAATCCTGCAGTGGAGTGCGTGAGCAAACCAAGGCGTCCAAGGGATGACTTACCTTCCAACCGACCCGCAATGTCATCTGGCAAAGTCACAACTTCATAAGTTGATGCGAGCACGAATTCACCTGGATGCAAGATAAAGAATTCTTCAGGACCCACTGCTATCTCTCTAGTCAGGTCAGGTTGTTCAAGCGATGGATCGATTGATTCGTACTTATGGTTTTCAAAGACTCGAAAGAAGCGATCAAGGCGCACATCTACAGAGGATGGCTGGATCATCTTCGAATCAAATGGCTCGACCTTGACTCGGCCAGATGAGATTTCAGAGGAGATATCGCGGTCGGAGAGCAACATGAGACGCACCCTATCTCTAAAGGGGCCAACCCTTGCTTATGTTACCGGCGGGTAGCATTATTGCCTCATGGGTCATTACATAGCCAATCTCCGCGACATTGAATTTTGCCTCTTTGATCTCTTGGATCGAGAGAAAGTTCTCGGCACTTCTCTTTATTCAGAACTCGATCGAGATACCGCAATGGGAATGCTCGAAGAGGTTAAGCGTCTTTCTGAAAACGATCTTGCTGCTTCATTCATTGAAGGCGATCGCGAAGGTACGCAGTTCAACAAAGAAACTGGCGATGTCAAAGTCCCTGCAAGTTTTAAGAAATCTTATAAAGCGTATATGGATGGCGAGTGGTGGCGAATTGATGCGCCGGTTCCTCTTGGTGGAACTGCAATTCCACTTTCACTTCGATGGGCAATTGCCGAAATGATTCTTGGATCTAATCCAGCTATTCATATCTATGCATCTGGAACATCATTCTCACACGTTGCATTTGCGCTGGGAACTGATCGAGATAAGAAAATCGCTAAGTTCATGGTCGATAAAGATTGGGGAGCAACCATGCAACTCACTGAACCTGATGCAGGTTCAGATGTTGGAGCAGGTCGGAGCAAAGCGGTCAAGCAGGCTGACGGAACTTGGCACATAACTGGAACAAAGAGATTCATTACTTCTGGTGATTCAGATTTAAATGAAAACATCATTCACTTTGTACTCGCTCGTCCTGAAGGTGCAGGTCCAGGAACAAAAGGACTCTCCTTATTCCTTGTACCTAAATTTATGTTTGATCTTGAAACTGGAGCGCTTGGAAAACGCAATGGTGTTTATGTCACCAAAGTTGAACACAAGATGGGTCTTAATGTCTCTTCAACCTGCGAAATCAACTTGGGAGAGAAAGAGCCGGCAGTTGGTTATCTACTCGGCGAGGTTCATGATGGCATCGCCCAGATGTTTAAAGTTATTGAATATGCCCGCATGATGGTGGGTACTAAAGCTATATCAACACTTTCTGCTGGGTATCAAAATGCTCTCGCATATGCCAAACAGCGTGTGCAGGGTGGAGATATGAAGGTAATGAACGACAAAGCATCTCCTCGCGTCACGATCATTCACCATCCTGATGTGCGCCGATCTTTGATGGTTCAAAAAGCATATTCAGAAGGTATGCGCGCGCTCGTGCTCTATACAGCGTCGATTCAGGATGCGGTTGCGCTAGCTGAGGCCAGTGGTGACCCCAAACTTGATCAATATAAGAAACTAAACGATCTTCTTCTTCCGATTGTTAAAGGGTTTGGTTCTGAAAAGTCATGGGTGCTTCTTGGAACTGAATCGCTTCAAACTTTCGGTGGATCAGGTTTTACCCAGGATTGGCCACTTGAACAATACGTACGTGATGCAAAAATCGATACTCTCTATGAAGGTACAACTGCAATTCAAGGTCTCGATTTCTTCTTCCGCAAGATAGTTAAAGATGGTGGGAAATCAATCGGTCTTCTAGGAAAAGAAATTGGCGAATTCTGTGCAACTGGCGGAGAGTTTGCTCCGGAAAAAGAAAAGCTTGCCAAGGCTCTTAATGATGTCAATGAGATGATGGGTGCTCTCGTCATGCATGCAATGGGATCTCAAGAAGCTGGAAAAGAATCTGAGATCTACAAAGTTGGACTTCAAACTTCTCGTCTGCTTTCTGCAACAGGTGAAGTTCTTACTGCATGGTTGCTACTACGTTCTGCTGAAGTAGCTCACTCCAAACTTGCAAATGCTGGACGCGATGAAGATTTCTATCTCGGCAAGATTGCTTCGGCTAAATTCTTCATTCGCAGCGTGCTCCCACATGTGACTGCTGATAAGAAGATTCTCGAAAGCGAAGATGGATCCATCATGAATCTTCCAGAGAGCGCCTTCTGATAAATTCACCTGGTGAGTAGCGCTAATTCCAATCAGAAAGCACATCTTCGCCATAAAGGGGAATTACTACTCTTCCTTGCCGCTCTGACGTATGGCTTTAACGGCGTCATTGCAAAATGGGTTTTGCTTGCACCGCTTAGTTCAATCAGGCTTACAGAAATTCGCACACTTGGCGCTTCGGTACTCCTAGGGCTCTGGCTCGCAATTCGTAGCCCAGCCGATCTCAAACTTCCTAGATCTATGTGGCGCGAAATTGCAGTCTTCGGAATTAT
>CAYRJB010000007.1:17631-20566 GCA_964424485.1 uncultured Actinomycetes bacterium | reverse complement strand
CTTACCGCAATCTTTCTAGCAATTGTTCAACCGTGGTGGAGCTATCCATTCCATATTTTTACCGATTCAATTCCACTCACTGGTAATTTTGTCGGACATTCTCTTCCAGGTTGGTTGCTCATTCTGTGGGTTGTTGTGATGGGAACTCTGATGCCTTACATCCTGGTTGTACGTGGAATCAAACATCTCAACGCATCTATCGCATCAACAATAGGAATGCTTGAACCAATTCTCGCTGGCGTTTTTGCTTGGCTCATGATGTCTGAGCGACTTAATGGAGTACAACTCTTGGGTGCAGCGGTAGTACTGGCTGGTATTTATCTGGCCGATCGCGCAAGCCGTTCGAACTAATAAAAATAAATAATAAGATAGAGCCATGGAAAACTTCACGGATCTACTTGCTGCTAACGCTGAATTCGTTAAGTCATTTTCAAAATCAGAATTAACAGGTATGGCACGCAAAAATCTTGCCATTGTTACTTGCATGGATTCTCGTATCGATCCACTTCGGATTGTTGGAATGACTGCAGGTGATGCAAAGATTTTGCGTAACGCAGGCGCTCGGGTTACAGAAGACGTTTTGCGCACGCTAGTTCTTGCTACACATCTTCTTGGAGTTCAACGCATCCTGGTTATGCCACATACAGATTGCCGCATGGCCTCAAAAGAAGAATCTGAATTGCATGCCGAAATTAAGAACCTGGCAGGAATAGATACCCGCGGAATTGAATTTCGTACTGAGACCGATCAGCGCAAAGCTTTGTTTACAGATATTCAACGTATTGAATCGTATCCATTACTGCCGCTTGGTATTGCAGTCATGGGTGCTATCTATGATGTTAAAACTGGAAAACTGGATCCTATTAATTAATTATCTTTAACAAATTGTTCAGCAGGTGCTTGGAATGCAGGCGCGATATCTGCAAATCGAGCAAAGTGCAATTGAGCTGCAACAGTAACTGTACGAGTAGGACCGTTACGGTGCTTCGCAACAATCAAATCTGCTTCGCCAGATCGAGATGAACCTTCATAAAGATCATCTCGGTGGAGGAGAATTACCACGTCGGCATCTTGTTCGATAGAGCCAGATTCGCGAAGGTCTGAGAGCATCGGTTTCTTATCCGCACGTTGTTCGGGTGAGCGATTCAACTGGGAAATAGCGATGACTGGAACATTGAGTTCTTTGGCTAAAAGTTTGAGATTACGAGAGAACTCGGAGACTTCTTGTTGACGGGATTCAACGCGCTTACCAGAAGTCATAAGTTGGAGGTAATCGATAACAACCAATTTCAGATCATGCCTCTGCTTCAAGCGACGCGCTTTTGCGCGAATCTCCATCAAAGAAAGGTTGGGCGAGTCATCAATAAAGAGCGGGGCTGCGGAGATTTCACCCATGCGCTTTGCAAGACGAGCCCACTCTTCTTCAGAGAGTTGGCCTGAACGAATATTGTTCAAACCAATACGAGCTTCAGCTGAGAGCATGCGCATGGTGATTTCTGAACGGGACATTTCTAGAGAGAAGATGACGGATGTATGTCCCTTATGGATAGAAGCATGACGCGCAATATCCAAACCAAGTGTGGATTTACCAACCGCAGGACGTGCAGCTACAACAATCATGTTGCCTGGGTGGAAACCATTTGTCAGTGAATCAAGATCTTTAAATCCTGTCATTACGCCTTCGGCTTTGACTCCAGTTGCGATTGATTCAATTTCATCAAGTGCATGGGGTAGAAGTTCGGAGAGTTGAATGTAATCTTCAGATGCGCGGCGTTCAGTTACTTCATAAACCTCAGCTTGTGCTTGATCAACTACTTCATCAACTTCGCCCTCTTCTGAGTAACCGAGTTGGACAATTTTTGTTCCTGCTTCAACAAGTCTGCGCATGATGGCACGATCGCGAACAATCTTTGCGTAATAACTTGCGTTAGCAGCTGTTGGAACAGATGAGATAAGAGTATGTAGATAAGGTGCGCCACCTGCGCGTGCAATATCTCCGCGCTTTGTTAATTCGGCCGAGACAGTAATTGGATCAGCAGGTTCGCCGCGTCCATATAAATCCAAAATTGCATCGTAAATTAATTCGTGTGCAGGGCGATAGAAATCGCGTTCGCGAATAATTTCAACTACATCAGCAATTGCATCTTTAGATAAAAGCATTCCGCCCAAAACTGATTGTTCAGCAACTAAATCTTGCGGTGGAGTGCGCTCGAACTCCACGGGACGATTATTTGATCGACCTGCCGATGGAAGCTCTGCGATGCTCATGGGCCGTATTCTCGCCCTCACCACTGACATCACCCATCTTGAGGCGCGGCTCTATGTGAACTTGAGCGTGGATACCTTGTGGAAGGGCTGGGGATAACTGTCGACAATCCGTGGATAACTTGGTTTTTCGCGCTCATTTACGCGTGAGCCCTTGTGGGTAAAAATTCTTTTTACTATCTCAAAATACGAAAGCCCCCGGGTTTCCCAAGGGGCTTTCGAAACGAGTATTAATTACTCAGCAACAACCTCAAGTGCAACATTCGCTGAAACGTTGGAGTGAAGCGCAACCTTAACGGTGTACTTACCAAGCTTCTTGATATGTGCAACCTTGATGCGGTGGCGATCGATATCAACCTTTGTGGCAGCCTTGATAGCAGCAACAATCTGCTTATCTGTAACTGAACCAAAGAGTGAACCAGTTCCGCCAACCTTTGCCTTCACAACAACTGGTGAAGCCTCAAGAGTTGTCTTGATCTCTGTTGCATGCTCACGGTCACGAATTTCACGTGCTGTGCGAGCGCGCTTGATTGCAGTGATCTGCTTTTCGCCACCATCAGACCAGAGGATTGCTTTGCCACCAGGGAGAAGGAAGTTACGACCGTAACCGTCCTTCACTGTGACAACATCGCCTGCATGGCCAAGGCCAGCTACTTCACGAGTAAGAATG
>CAYRJB010000007.1:7633-17621 GCA_964424485.1 uncultured Actinomycetes bacterium | reverse complement strand
GTAAGAATGAGTTTCATTTATTTATCTCCCTCTCTCGTTTAGCGAGCTGTTGATGTGTAGGGCAGAAGTGCCATTTCGCGGCTGTTCTTTACAGCTGCGGCAATCTGACGTTGGTGTTGTGTGCAAGCACCTGTGACACGGCGAGCACGAATCTTGCCGCGATCAGAGATGTACTTGCGAAGTGTTGCAATGTCCTTGTAATCAATGTACGTGACCTTGTCACGGCAGAAAGAACATGGCTTCTTCTTAAACTTTTTCATTGCTGCAGCAGAAAGCTTTGGTGCTACTTTCTTTGGCTTCAGCGTCTTATTACTACGTGCGCCCACTTTGGTGCTCCTTTTGTCGCTTTGACTTTTGAGTCAAAGCCATTTATCTAGGGCCGCGCTTTTATACGCGAATGGTTTGATTAAAACGGTGGTTGATCATCTGATCCAGTGGTTGCCCAGCCGCCACCAACAGGTGAAGCTGACCAAGGATCATCTGAAGTTTCAGCAGCAGCGTTCGCGGTGAATCCACCAGCATTGCCGCCCTGACGTGTTGTCTTGGTGACCTTTGCAGTTGCGTTACGAAGTGATGGACCTACTTCGTCAACTTCAACCTCAAATACTGTTCGCTTTTCGCCCTCTTTGGTTTCATAAGAGCGTTGCTTGAGACGACCAGAAACGATGACGCGCATTCCGCGAGTCAAAGATTCTGCAACGTTCTCTGCAGCTTGTCGCCAAATTTGGCATTGTAAAAAGAGGCTATCGCCATCTTTCCACTCATTAGTTGCCTTATCGAGATAACGTGGTGTTGATGCCACGGTGAACTTTGCAACTGCAGCACCCGACGGTGTGAAGCGAAGTTCTGGATCATTGACTAGATTGCCAATCATCGTGATGTTTGTATCTCCGGCTGCCATTTTTTTGTCCTACTCTCTCTACTTTAGGTGTTATCTACTTATTCAGGACGAACGACTTTTGTGCGAAGAACAGATTCGTTCAAGTTAAGTTGGCGATCCAACTCTTTGATTGCGTCTGGACCACAGTTCAAATCTGCAACAGCGTAGATGCCTTCTGCTTTCTTATTAATTTCGAAAGTCATACGACGACGTCCCCAAATATCTAACTTGTTGACGGTTCCACCACTGTCCTTAATGATCTTGAGGTATGTCTCAAGACTTGGTTGGACTGTGCGTTCTTCTAATTCAGGATCGAGAATGACCATGATTTCGTACTTACGCATGCGTTAACCCCACCTCCTCTGGACTAAAGCGGTCGCGGCATTTCCGCGACAGGAGGGTTATGCGTTCTTCCTGTGGCGTTAGGTATCTGACCTAGGCCTTGGAAGGGAGGTTAAGCCTAGCCGTCGACACTCGAAGAGAGAAATTCGCCCAACTGTGGGGCCTTCGCCCGTGTGGAAACTCCATAGATAAAGGTGAGGCACCCGATGATGCGCAAGATCGCTACGGCTGCATACCACTTAGCTGGCAAGCCAAAATGCGCCCCCGTATAGCTCGCTAAATATTGCCAGACGGCAAGGTGATAGAACATCTCGCTTGCTTGCCAACCCCAGAACCATTTGCGATCTTCTTTGCCACGCATTGCAAGTATTGCAAGTGGCGTCAACCAAAGAACATATTGCGGCGAGTAAACCTTGCTCGCAATAGTGAAAATTGCAACAACAGTGAATGCAATTGCCGAAAGTTTCGGTGTAAATCCCAAACCAAAGAAGTAAATCGCAAATGCTGCAAGACCGATAAGAAAGAGGAGAATTGAAAGACTATTGAGATTTACCAAATGCACATTAAAGAGTTGAAGCGAATACCAGATGGATCCAAAGTCAGCTGTGCGCTCGCTGTTGAGTTTGAAGAATTCAAACCACCCTGTTGGTGTGGTGAGTATGAATGGTAAATTCAGAATTAGCCACGTAACACTAAAAACAAATGAGTATCGAAAGAAATTCTTAATCTGACCCCGTCGGAAAAAAATAAGTGCGACTGGAGCCAAAAGTACGATTGGAAAGAATTTAACTGCTGTTGCGATTCCAAGAAGCAGGGCGCTGTAATCATATTTCTTATGATCAAAATGATAAATCGCGAAAAGTGCTGGGACTACCGCCCATAAATCCCAATTAATGTAGAGAGAGGCAATAACTGCTGGAGTCAGTGGAAGTAGATACCAAAACTGGTGTTTCATTCTGGAAAGGATCCAGGAGGTAAGAACAAATAACAGAGCAATAAAGAAAATATTAATAACGAAATACCAGTGATAACTCTGTGAAGGAGTAATCAAAGAAGTTGCCCACATAACTACACCAGTCAGTGGTGGATATTCGACAGAATCTTTTCCGGATGAATATGGCCACTTCTTGGTATCGAGATGTCTTGCTCCATATAAAGCGCTGATGTCTGAATAACATGCGTGTACATACACATCAGGTGTCGCCCAATTTTTTTGGTAGCAGTGATCAAATTTCGCAAATGAAAGCAGGGATGCAACTAGGCCGAGCAAAAGCACGGCTTTTGTTGTGTACTTCAGCACTTAAGCCTTCTTTTTACTCGCTGCAGGTGAAGGTGTTGGCTTCTTAGTTGCAGAAGATGGTCTCACGGCAAGTGATGGATCTAGCGTTGGTACTGCTTGAGACATATCAATTGGATCTGTTCCACCAATATGCGCAGGTGCCGGGAATGAAACAGCAGGTTGTCCCTTGAGCGCTTTCTTTGTGTAGTAATTCCAAATACGAGCAGGGAACGATCCTCCGGTGACCGAATTCAATCCACCGATTCCATTGAGAGATTGGGTGGCATCATCTCTAAACATTGCAACTGAAGTTGCTAGTTGTGGTGTGTATCCATTGAACCAAGCAGCAGCGTTATCGGTTGTTGTACCTGTTTTACCAGCAATTGGGCGTCCAATTCCGTTTGATGCCGCTGCACCTGTTCCATGATCGGTAACTTGTTCAAGTGCATAGGTCAGATCAGCCATGACATTTGCATCAAATACTTGTTGGTTTTGAATTCGAGATTGATAAAGAACGCCTGCATTATTTCCATCGACTTCTTTAACTATAAATGGTTTTGCATAAACTCCGTTGGCAGCAAATGTTGCATAAGAATTTGCAACATCGATGACGTGCGGGCTTGCAACTCCAAGCGACACCGACGGAGTAGCCCACATTTCAATAGAGCTGGGGATTCCTGCACGCCTTGCAGCATCAACAACTTTATCCAGACCTGCCTTCATTCCAAGAGGAACAAAGATGGTATTCACAGAATGCGCAGTTGCATCTAACAAATTAATTTTTCCAAACTGCTCATTGCCATAGTTATAAACTGAATAAATTTGTTGTGCGCCTGGATCGTCATAAACGACCGGTGACTTTCCTAGCCACATAGAATCGAGTGAGATACCAGATTCGAGTGCGGCAATCAGGGCAAAAGGTTTAAAACTTGATCCCGCCTGTGCAACAGATTGAGTTGCATTATTCAATTGATTTGCCAAGTAATCTCGACCGCCATACATCGCGACTATCTCGCCAGTACCGGGACGTATCGAAATCAGTGCTACACGTAGGTTTTCTGGGGCTTTAGCAGGCATATATTTATCAACCGCATCAACAGCGCCCTCTTGAGCAGCTTTCTCGAGGGTAGTTTTTACAACAAGCCCTCCTTTTTGAAGTTGATCTTCCGTAAATCCAAGAGATTGCAATTCTTTTTGTACCCATGCGATGACATATCCCTTGGGTCCGGAGAGTGTTCCTGCAGTAACTTTTGGTTTGATATCTGGGAATTTAAGAGTTGCTGCTTTCTGCTTATCCAGCCAACCATTCTTCACCATATTATTAATAACGTATTGCCAACGTCCTTGAAGTCTCCGTAATCCATCAGCATAAGATGGGCCGTAATAATTGGGTGAGCGCAAAATTGCAGCGAGAACTGCATCTTGTGAAACGTTCAATTGGTTGACTGAACGACCGAAGTAAGTTTCAGCAGCGGTCTGAACACCATATGATCCGCGGCCAAACCAGATGGTGTTGAGGTAATTTTCGAGGATTTGATCCTTTGACATTTGTTGTTCAAGCTTGATTGCGATTACTAGCTCTCGGATTTTTCTTTGAATACTTCGCTCTGGGGTTAAGAATGCCGTTTTGGCATATTGCTGGGTGATTGTTGAACCACCGCCACCCCCACCCAGGGTTACAACATTGCTCAAAACTGCTCGTATGAGACCAGAAGGTGAAAATGCGTGCTCTGAATAAAAATTCTTATCTTCTGCGGCTAGGACCGCGCGACGAAGATTCATAGGAATCTTTGCCAAAGGAATAATCTGACGATTCTCGGATCCCAAACGACCTATTTCCGAACCATCAGCATATTGAATAATGGTGCTCTGAGAATTCACAAATGCGTTTGCGTTGGGAATTCCCATTGTGAAATATGCATATGTGAAAATAAATGAAGCGGCAACAAAACCAAAACCAAAAAGAAAAATGGATCCACGGACTCCGTACTTAATAATGGCATCCCGATTAGCCTTTAAAAAGTGAAGAATCTTCTCTTTGAGTTGGTCAAACATGGGTCAACCTTACCGCGCGGGCTTTTTTAAAGGGTTTTTGCCCTTCGCGGTGGCTTTCTGTAATGACCATCGCCAAGCACGAAAGAGTTGATGAGGTGGTGCCATTGGCAGCCTCGACAGACTTCGACCACGTAGACGCGAAATTCACCATATTCGCTCTGCATTTCATTTAACTCTTTCGTTGATTTCAAGCGACCTGAATACTGACCGAGTTGATCGCCAAATGTGTAATGCAATAGGACAAGCTTTGGTTCTCGACAGACAGGACATGGTCTTTCAATTGGCTCACCGTGAAATTTTGCAGCTAGTTTGAGATATGGATCGGCGTCGCAAATATCTGACGCTGGTGTTGCTCCTTTGAAATACTGCACCAAAGTCGCGCGCCTTTTGAGTGAATAATCAACTGCGTCGCGACGAGACCACATAGAGAGAAGAATATCTCGCAAACTTCTATATCCTTTACATGTGAAATTCGCGCTCATGAGGAGTGGACTCTTCAAACTTCTTACCGTGCGTTGGATTGGCCAAGTCACTGATGGAATTTTTCAAAGCGCGCTCGCCTCTTTTGTTTTATTTTCGCCTGAACGTCAAGCAAATCCAGTTTCAGCTGCTCTAGCTTTTGCAGTCGTACTTCTTCCATATTCTGTTGTGGGTCCTTACGTTGGAACCCTTTTGGATCAATACTCACGACAACGAATTGTTCAATTTGCTAATTATTTTCGCGCTCTCGATCTAGTAATCATCGCCTTGTTATTGAGAAGTGGAATCACAGGCGCCGCTCTCACTGTAGTTGTTTTGATTGCATTTGGGATTAATCGTTTGATTCTCGCAGGACTTAGCGCTGGTTTGCCCCTTGTAGTGCTTCGAGAGAAGCTTGTTGCATTTAACGCGCTTGCTGTCACTGGAGGAACTATTGGCGTGGTCCTTGGTGGCGGAATTGGTATTGGTTTGAAAAAGATATTTGATCAAACTCTTTCAAGTAATCATTCGGATTCCGCGTTGATCTTTGCAGCTTCCCTTGGCTATATATTTGCAGGTATTTCCTCGCGGCGATTGCGTCGTTTAGAAATCGGTCCCCATGCTGCAGAAGGTCCAACAGATAAAGCGGGCTGGAGCGAGATGGTTGAAGGGTTCCACATTCTCAAATCTCATGGCGATCCTTTGCGTGCAATTGTTGCAACAGCAATGCAGCGAGGCGGCCTGACCGCTCTCACTATGATGGTTTTGATTCTTTCTAGAAATACATTTAATGATCCAGCGAATCCAGATGCTGGCCTGGCAACTTTCGCTCAGGTTTTAACTGTGGCTGGTTTTGGAATCGCATCAGGTGCTCTGCTTGCTCCATATCTTGTGGAAAAGTTGGGACGCCATACAATCATCAGGATTGCATCAAGTATTGGAATTCCAATTTTGTTGGTTTGGTCAATCAACACGAACTTTGCACTTATGTTCGTTGCAGCATTTTCTCTTGCACTTAGTGGACAGATTGTTAAAGTCACGAGTGATGCTCTAGTCCAAAATAAGATTCATGACGAGTACCGAGGAAGAGTCTTTGCTTTTTATGATGTAGCTGTGAACGGCGCGATTGTCTCGGGTGGTCTCCTTGGGGCGATCCTTTTGCCAGCGAGTGGAAGTTCTATAGCGCTTCCTATCTTTGTGTCCATACTTTTCGGATGGACCACCTTTTTCCTGTTACGCAGCTCTAAATTTGCTGCCCATTCTCTTTAAACCACTTCATTAACTCTTCTGTTGCTCGCTCTTCTCCGAGTGGCCCATGTTCAAGGCGCAATTCAAGGAGATGGTCGTATGCCTTACCTACTAGTGGTGAAGGTTTAATGCCAAGGATCTCCATAATTTTTTTCCCGTCGATATCGGGACGAATAGAGTTCAATTCCTCTTCTTCCTTAAGCCGCGCAATTCTCGATTCAAGAGAGTCATATGTTGCTGAAAGCCGTTCAGCTTTCTTTTGATTTCGAGTTGTGCAATCCGCGCGTGTGAGAACATGAAGGTGTTCAAGTAAGTGACCAGCATCGCGGACGTAGCGTCTGACAGCAGAATCGGTCCATTCGCCACCTGAATATCCATGAAAACGAAGGTGAAGAAAGACTAGTTGGGATACATCTTTAATCGTTTCGTTATCAAAACGGAGCAGCTTTAATCGCTCCTTTGTCATACGACTTCCTACAACTTCGTGGTGGTGGAAAGAAACTCCTCCTCCTGGAATCAATTCGCGAGTCTTGGGTTTGCCAATGTCATGTAGAAGTGCTGCAAGACGAATAGTTAGATTCTTTCCACCCAATCTTTTTTCAAGTGCAATAGCCTGCTCTAAAACTGTGAGTGTGTGTTCGTAAACGTCTTTATGATGGTGATGTTCATCTACCTCAAGTTTGAGTTGGGGAATTTCAGGAATTACATAAGCTGCAAGACCTGTTTCTACCATCAGAGCAAGACCTGTTCTTGGAGAGTCTGACATTAATAACTTAACAAGTTCTTCACGTACTCTTTCGGCGCTAATGATTTCGATGCGTGAAGCCATCTTCTTCATAGACTCAACCACACCTGGGTCTACAGAAAAACCAAGTTGAGAAACAAATCGGCATGCTCGCATCATGCGAAGTGGATCATCGTTGAAAAGTGTGTCTGGGTCCAGTGGTGCACGCAAAATCTTCTTAGCTAAATCTTCCACACCATTGAAGAGATCAATAAATTCTGGAGTTGGTGTTGTAAGTTCGAGCGCTAACGCATTTACAGTGAAATCTCTACGTGAAAGATCTCCATCGATTGAATCACCGAAGTTAACTTCAGGGTTGCGCGAAGCAGGATCATATTTCTCACTTCGATATGTCGTGACTTCTACAGTGACTTCACCTTTTCTACCCGCAATTGTTCCAAACGCTGCTCCCGTATCCCATGTTGCATCTGCCCATGCATCAAGGATTTTTTTTGTTTTTTCTGGACGCGCATTCGTCGTAAAATCTAAATCGTTTCCAAGTCTTCCAAGGATTGCATCTCGAACTGGTCCACCAACAAGTGCAAGTGTGTAACCCTCATTGCGAAATGCAAGAGCAAGAGAAGAGGCGATAGGCGCCTTCTCTAGAAGCGTTGCAGTTGCAATCTGCGCTGCAATTTCTCGTGGGGTACTCACGTGGGCAAGGTTAGACGAGTAGGCTTCATCTATGACCCCGGCACCTGGTGCGGGTGGCGAAGCTAAACGGAAGAAAAGACGTCGTAGACGTCGCCCGGCGAACCCATCTTCACCTACACAGAATTCTTCTGCACCAAATTCGCCTTCTGGCGAAAATGCATCTAATGGCGCGCGCGCTCCTCAAAAGAATAGCCGTGGTAAAAAGCGGGTTGTCTATGCAAAGCGCGTTGATGAAGTGAGTGCGGGTGGTTTGGTCATAGATGTGACCGGCACAAAGGGTCTATTGATCGGTCGACGCGATATTAAAGATCCTACTGGAACAAAATTCTTGTGGTCACTTCCCAAAGGCCATATAGAGGAAGGTGAAACACCAGAGCAAGCTGCAATCCGTGAAGTTAAGGAAGAAACTGGAATCGATTCGAGTATTAGTAGATCCTTAGGTGTTATTGATTTTTGGTTTATGGCCGGTGGAAAGCGAATTCACAAAACCGTCCATCACTTCCTGTTTACTGAAGTGGGTGGAGTTATCGCACCTCAAGAAAGCGAAGTTGACGCGGTGGAGTGGTTTCCTCTCGAAGATGTAGTTTCTCATCTGGCTTATTCCGATGAGAAAAAACTGATTGCAAAGTCTGAGTTGAAAATATGAAAAAGATCTTTGCAACCATTGCGCTCCTCTTAATCGCTGTGATCACAACCCCCGTCGCACACGCTGGCGTTACTGTTGAACTCACAGATTCTCCACATAGGCAGATTGATGGAACTTTTCTTGATGACACGCTTGCGGCGAAATTGCTCCCTTCTGGTCGCCTTGGCGCTCCTATTTATAAGTATCGCGGTTCAATCTCTGCGTTATATATCGACCCATCATTAATTGAAGATGTTCAAGCAATGGCCGATGGTTACAAGCTGATCACTGGTGAAGATGGCTCTGGCGAAATCGTCGCAAAGACGTGGCTTGCACAATTGAGTCGAGTAACTAATGGTGTTCGTATATATGCGATTCCATATGGAAATCCCAGCGAATATTGGGTCAATAAGTTTGCCTCACACGATCGTGGTTATTTTCTCTCACTCTCTTCATCACGACTTTCTACGTTAATTGGTCGTTTTGTTTATCCAACAACTGATTACTTCTACACCAATTACTTTTCGTTGCGTACTGAACACATTCGATTGATTCAGAAAGCTGAGAAGCAAATTTCGGCAACCGCTGCATATCTAGATTCTGTAGAACTTGAGCAATTAAAACTCAACACAATTAAACTTTTCAACAGCGCGCTTACAGCAACAAATAGATCACGCCTCGCATACGATCTTGCTGGGCGCATCCAAGAAATTTCAAATTCAGTACATACTTCTACTGGAAAATTCACGATAACCGCAAACAATCAAAAGCTTCCGGTGACACTTATTAATGATTTTCCACAACCGGTAAGAGTAAATCTTACGATTCGATCAATTAATGAACGTATAACGGTTGCCGACCAAAAGAATATTGAGATCGCCGGAAAATCTAAGCTTCAAATTTTAATTCCCGTGGTGGTGTATACATCAGGAGATTCTGGATTCACTATTTCTATACGTGATTCGCGCGGTAACTATTTAGGTGAAAAGACTCTTTATCCAGTCAAAGTTTCTGTGGTGAGCCCTATTGCAACCTGGATTACTGGCGCTGCAGCACTAACCTTGCTGATAGCAGCTATTTTGCAATCACTGCGAAGAATCAGGCGAGGTAAATCATGAGCCACGACGAGAAGTTGTTGCGTTCATCGACTGTGATGGCAATTGGAACCGTTGCATCTCGAGTCACTGGACTTATTCGTGGTTTGCTAACAGTCGCCCTACTTGGAACAGCGCTCTTGGGTGACGTTTTCAATGTCGCTAACACAATGCCAAATATTCTTTATAACCTCATTGTTGGTGGAGCTCTTACTGCTGTCTTTGTGCCTCAATTAGTTCGAGCGATGCGAGAAAGTGACGGCGGTTCTGCTTTTGTATCCAAACTAATCACCGCAACCACGGTTATTTTGGGATTACTCACTATAGCTTCGGTGCTCGCTGCTCCACTCTTAGTGCGAGCATTTGCCTCCAGTTACATCGGAAGGCCCGAATTCCAATTAACGACGCTCATTATGCGTTATTGCTTGCCTCAGATTTTCTTCATTGGTCTCTACGCTCTGCTCAGCCAGATTGCAAATGCAAAGGATCGCTTTGGTCCAATGATGTGGGCGCCTGTAGCTAATAATCTTGTAGGTATTGGCGTCGTCTCCTACTTCCTTATCCGTTC
>CAYRJB010000007.1:0-7533 GCA_964424485.1 uncultured Actinomycetes bacterium | reverse complement strand
GTTGGAATTTTCACAGTTCCAAGTTCTTTCGCGCTCGTTCTCTTTGGACCCTTGATCACACGCTCCTTATTCTTTGGAATTTCAGATCAAGACGCTCATTACATGGGCTTGGTTTTGGCTGCTTTTGCTCTTGGTTTAATGCCGATGTCAATCAATTTGATTTTACTTCGCGGGCTCAATGCTTTTGAAAATGTAAAACGCCAAGTTTTAAGTAACTTGATAATGAACGTTTTTGCTTCAGTTGCTTCAATTGTTTTAGCACTGACGCTTCACGCTAAATGGGTCACAGTGGGGTTGGCTGGCGCCCTCAGTGCAAGCTATTTTGTCGGGGCCTACACGACATCTCGTTTACTTCACAGATATTCAATTGCTATTCACCTGGGCGAAATAGTTGGGCTTTATCTACGCCTTGCCGGAATTTTCCTTGTGATTGGACTCCCTTTGCGCCTTGCTCTGGGCTACCTTCCTGGAGGGAATACGCTTCACCTCTTGGTGGTTCTGGCATTAGGTGGTCTTGGATATATAGGCGCGGCTCGCATCTTCAAGATTGAGGAAGTTGGAAGTGCTTTTAATCTGCTTTTAAGAAGAAAAGGGGCTTAGTTAAATGAGCGAGGATGTAAAGAACCTAGTCATCATTGGTTCTGGTCCAGCTGGATACACAGCTGCGATTTATGCGGCGCGCGCGCAACTCAATCCGGTTGTGTATGAAGGTGCGATAGCTGCTGGTGGTGCGCTCATGAATACAACTGAAGTTGAAAACTTTCCTGGTTTTAAAGATGGAATCATGGGTCCAGAGCTCATGGAAACTATGTATGAGCAAGCCAAGCGTTTCGGTGCTGAACTCATTCGAGATGACATTATGGAAGTTGATTTATCTGGAGACATAAAAGTCCTCAAAGATGGGTACGGCAACACCGTAAAAGCAAAAGCCGTCATTCTTGCTACGGGATCTGCTTATAAAGAAATTGGTCTTGAGAATGAAAAACGACTCTCAGGTCGCGGAGTTTCCTGGTGCGCTACTTGTGACGGGTTCTTCTATAAAGGGATGACCGTTGCAGTTGTCGGTGGTGGAGATTCGGCAATGGAAGAAGCTAACTTCTTAACACGGTTTGCAGAGAAAGTTGTCATCATTCATCGCCGTGATGAATTACGTGCTTCAAAAATTATGGCTGAGCGCGCGAAAGCAAATCCTAAGATTGAGTTCATTTGGAATACCGAAGTTATTGATATTTTGGGCGAGAATAAAGTTGATTCACTTAAGTTGAAAAATTTAGTAACAGGCGAAGAGAGTGTCCAAAAGTTTGATGGTCTCTTTGTTGCTATTGGTCACTCACCTCGAAGTGAGCTTTTTACAAAGCAACTCGAACTTGATCATGATGGATATGTAAAAGTTGAAGGTCGTGGAACCAAAACTTCACTTAAAGGTGTCTTTGCTTGTGGCGATCTAGTTGATCACACATATCGACAGGCAATTACTGCAGCGGGCAGCGGTTGCCAGGCAGCACTTGATGCAGAACGTTTTCTAGCTGGTCATTAATAAAGGAGATAAAAATGGGAGCGACACAAGCGGTAACAACAGCTAACTTTGAAGCTGAAGTTTTGAAAAGCGATAAACCAGTTCTGGTTGATTTTTGGGCTGAGTGGTGCGGTCCTTGCCGTGCCGTGGCACCAATTTTGGAAGAAATCGCTGTTGAACATGGTGACAAAATTAAGATCGTAAAACTCAATACAGACGAGGAAGCTTCACTTGCGATGAAATACGGGATTACCTCGATTCCAACAATGAACATTTATGTGAACGGCGAAATTGCAAAAACTATTATTGGAGCAAAGCCAAAGCCAGCTCTACTTAAAGAGCTCGAAGCTTTTATCTAATTAGATTTCGATGAACCACAATCCATCAGAAGCAGAGATTCGTGCTTTTCAACAGAAACGCGGTTTGACTGTCACTGGTGTTATCGACGCTGTCACAGCTAGACATCTTGAGGAAGCGCGGTGGAAGTTAGGTGATCGCGTCATTTCATCCACCACCCCTCAAATGCACGGTGATGATGTCGCCGAACTTCAAACTCGTCTTGTTGAAATGGGTTTCAACTGTGGAAGAGTTGACGGAATATTTGGGCCACTGACAGAGAGTGCGGTAAAGGAATTTCAAAAATCTGTCGGAGGTAAAGCAGATGGTGCCTGCGGGCCTCAAACTGTTATGGCGATGCTGCGTCTGAAGAAAATCGTCAGTGGTGGAACTCCACTTCAACTTCGAGAAGAAGTGGTTCGTGCCGAAAAGGGCCCAGCTCTTGCTGGCAAAGTTATTGTTATTGATCCAAGCCACACACTCGGGGATGAAATTATTTTTGATATAGCTCAGCGAATAGAAGGACGTCTTCTTGCTCTGGGTGTTTCGGTTTTTCTTACCCGATCTGCAACAACAAGGCCAACAGATATAGAAAGAATTGAACTGGCAAACAAATCAAATGCTGACTTGGTGATTTCTTTAGGTGTCGATAGTTACCCAAACGAGAAAGCACACGGATGTGCGACTTTCTTCTACGGTTCTGATGCACATGGGATTCATTCTGTTGTTGGCGAGCGTTTTGCAATACTCGCTCAGCGCGAAATTGTGGCTCGCACAGATTTAACAAATTGCAGAACCCATGCAAAAACTTGGGATTTGCTTCGTAAAACAAAAGCTCCGACTGTTCGAATCGAGCTTGGTTATCTATCCAATCCTGGGGATTCGGCTCGGTTACATGATGGAGAATTTAGAGAGTCGATTGTTGAATCATTACTTGTAGCAATTCAACGACTTTATTTGAGCGCTGAAGATGATGCCAAAACGGGAACTCTCAAGGTTTCAGATCTTCGCCGAGCTGGTATTAGAAAGTAATAATTACTTCGCTTTCTCACTCGAGATTGTGGCAAGATTGCCCAATGGCTGGCCAAGAAATCACGCGCGTTCATACTGGTTCTCCTGAGAATCTCCATGAGCGCTTCGCGCACCGCGCAAAATTCATGCAGCCTTCAGAAATTCGCGCACTCTTTGCTGTAGCTAGCCGACCAGAAATTGTTTCTCTTGCAGGTGGAATGCCCAATCTTTCGGCGCTACCAATGGACATGATGGCTAATGTCGTCAATGAATTAGTTGCTACTCAAGGTGCAGAGGCGCTCCAGTACGGTTCAGGACAAGGCCACCCCAAACTTCGCGAGCAAATTTGCGACGTGATGGAGCTTGAAGGGATTAAGGCTCACCCCGAAGACATTATTGTGACCACAGGTTCGCAGCAAGCGCTCGATCTAATAAGCCGAATCTTCATCGATCCAGGCGATGTCGTCCTTGTTGAAGCCCCTTCATATGTAGGTGCTCTTGGAACGTTCAGCCAGTACGAGGCTTCCGTAGTCCATGTCGAGATGGACAACAACGGCCTCATCCCCGAACGGCTTGAGGAAGCTATTAAGTCACTCCGCTCTCAGGGACGCAAGATCAAATTCCTTTATCTCATTCCAAATTATCAAAATCCGGCCGGTGTTCTACTGCCACCTGATCGACGTACTCGAATTCTTGAAATCTGTCGCGAGGCGGGCATCTTTATTGTTGAAGATAATCCCTATGGTTTGTTGGGATTTGAAAAACCATCACCTAATGCAATGCGCGCTGAGGATTCGGAGAATGTCATCTATCTTGGCTCGTTCTCAAAGACAATTGCGCCTGGATTTAGAGTTGGTTGGGCGCTCGTGCCTCAATCACTTAAAGAGAAATTAGTAATTGCTGCCGAATCTTCCATTCTTTGCCCATCTAACTTTTCACAGATGGCGATCTCTTCTTACCTCGCAGATCAACCGTGGCGTGATCAAATCCGTGAATTTTGCAAACTATATAAAGAGCGTCGCGACGCGATGTTGGAAAGTTTGGAAAAGTATTTCCCTTCTGAAGCCACATGGACACGTCCAGAAGGTGGTTTTTATGTTTGGGTCACCCTGCCACCCGAAATTGACACAAAGGCTTTAATGCCGAAGGCAATTGTTGCCAAGGTTGCTTATGTTCCTGGAACTGCATTTTATGCAGATGGTTTTGGATCCTGGTCGATGAGACTTTCCTATTGTCACCCAACACCAGATCGCATTCGCAAGGGTGTGAAGGCGCTTGGTCAAGTAGTCAAACAAGAAATGGAACGCCGCGGTACAACCGCTATTGAAAATTGATTTGAAAACTAAATTAATTTATTGATTCGATTTAAGTCTTCAATATCTGCAAATTCAATAACAATCTTGCCTTTGGACTTACCCAACTCAACACTGACGCGAGTATCTAACTTATCCATCAATTGGCCTTCAATCTCAGAGACAGCAGGGTTTTGAGATTTAACCCCACGAGACTTGCCACTCTTGATGCTTGCGCCACCAGTAGACACGATCTCTTCAACATCTCGTACCGATAGTCCTTCAGCAACAATGCGTGAGGCTAGTTTTTCGATCTCTGCTTCATCAGTCAGTGTAAGAAGTGCGCGTGCATGACCTGCAGAAAGAATTCCTGCGGCTAATTTTCTTTGAACAGAAGTTGGCAGATTCAACAAGCGCAATGCGTTTGAAATTGCTGGTCTTGACTTACCAACTTTGGTCGCAAGCTCGTCATGGGTATAACCGAAATCATTGAGAAGGTTTTGATATGCAGCCCCTTCTTCAAGTGGGTTCAACTGCGATCTGTGAATATTTTCTAGAAGAGCTTCACGCAATAATTCATTGTCATTCGTCTCGCGAATGATGACTGGAATTGTTTTAAGTCCAGCAAGTTTAGAAGCGCGCAATCGGCGCTCACCCATAATGAGTTGATAGCGATTACCAAAAGTTCGTACTACTGGTGGTTGAAGAACTCCGACTTCTTTTATGGAAGCAGATAATTCATTCAACATCACTTCATCGAAAACTTCACGTGGTTGACGAGGGTTTGGATCAATTAAATTAATGTCTACTTCTGTTTGTGAACCAACAACAACACCAGACTTTGTCTCAACAATAGGCGTTGATGGGATGAGTGCATCAAGGCCACGACCTAAACCACCTTTACGTGCACTCATGCAGCACTTCCTCGTGTTGCGATTTCGCGCGCAACTTGCATATATGCAATAGCACCTGGTGAAGATGCATCGTAAGTCATCACCGTTTGTCTAAATGAAGGCGCTTCTGAAATGCGAACAGCGCGAGGAATTGGAATATCAATGAGTTCTTGGGGGAAATGTGCACGAACATCTGCTGCGACATCATTTGCAAGACGAGTACGAGAATCAAACATAGTGAGAACAATTGTTGAAACACGTACTGCTGGATTCAGTGCACGTTTGATTTTCTGAAGAGTCTCCATCAACAATGAAATACCTTCAAGTGAGTAATACTCACATTGAATGGGAACAAGAACTTCTTCTGCTGCAGTGAGTGCGTTGACAGTTAACAAACCAAGTGATGGTGGGCAATCTATAATGATGTAGTCATAGCGCTCGCCGCGAGTTGCACGTTCTGCAATCAAATCATGTAAAGCTAATTTTAAAATTTGCTCACGCGCTACAAAATTAACCATTGCAATTTCTGCGCCAGCAAGTTCGGCATTTGCGGGGGCGCATTCCAAATCTGGAAAGCCGGCAACCTTTTGAATAACCGATGCAAGTGGTTTCTCTTCCACCAAAACCTCATACATTCCTTCACCACTATTGCGATCGACGCCAAGGGCTGTACATGCATTACCTTGAGGATCTAGATCAATGACGAGAACCTTGAGGCTGCCCATTGCTAAGGCTGCTGCAATATTGACGGCAGTAGTCGTCTTACCTACCCCACCCTTTTGGTTCGCAACTGTAAAAATTCGAGTCTTAATGGGGTTGGGCATGGGTTCTTTGAGGCGGCGAATACCAATAACTTTGGAGCTTGTTTCACGTGAAACATCGCCTGGGGTTTGTGCGCCACTCATGAGCGCATTTAAGCATCAAAAGTTGGGCTGCTCTAATCTAGATAGGTCTTACTTGCGGACTTCAACAATCCGAGCTGGCTCAAAATCGGGTAATTCGACGAGGTGAAGTTGGCCTTTACCAGCCTCAGCAATCTCATCGGCAGCAGATTCTCCCTTAATGGCAAGGAGGGCTCCACCTGGTTTGACCAAATGCCAAGTCATAGGGATCAGGCGGGTCAGTGGTGCAACTGCCCTAGCAGTCACCACATCAAAAGAGCCTTTGATCGCCTCGGATTTTCCACGGAGAACGGTAATAGGAAGGGCTAGTTCAGCGACAACCTCCTCTAAAAAGGTGGTTCGGCGTTGAAGGGGCTCTATGAGGGTAACGGTGAGATCGGGCCTAGCTAGAGCAATGACGATTCCAGGCAGACCTGCCCCGGAACCCACATCAGCAACTGTGGCACCTTGTGGAATGAGGGTTGTGACGGGAATGCAGTTGGCGATATGGCGCCCCCAAATACGATCACCCTCTTTGGGGCCAATCAATCCGCGCTCAATCCCCCACGTCTCCAGGATTTCGCCATAGCGGAGAGCTTCTTTCTGGCGCTCAGTGAAGTACTCGTTGAGGAGCGTTTCACGTGAAACCATGGCTATTAAAAGAGGCGAGTTGGGTTAAGCGGAGGGGAGGACCACTACACAGCGATTTGGCTCTTCGCCCTCAGATTCGCTGGTGAGACCAATCTCTTGAATGGTGTCGTGGATGACTTTACGCTCAAAGGCATTCATGGGCTTCAACTTTACGGAAACGCCGGTGGATTTAACCTCTTCAGCAATCTCCTTAGCCATCTTCGCCAAGTCTGCCTTCTTTCCAGAGCGGAAATCTTCAATATCGAGCATGAGGCGGCTGCGCTCACCAAGGCTGGTTTGAACCGCCAGGCGAGTGAGCTCTTGGAGAGCATCAAGGACTTCACCATTAGCGCCAACCAGGTGGTTGAGCTTGCCCCCAGTGATGGCAAGAGCTGCACGATCGTTCTCAACATCGATATCAATATCCCCATCGAGATCTGCGATATCAAGCAACCCTTCTAGGTAATCTGCCGCGACATCGCCCTCTTCTTCAAGGCGTGAAACAAGGCTCTTCTCTGTCATCTCTTTCTCCTGTCTGTTTAATCCTATTTATATGTATTTGTACCTATTTGTACCTATTAATCGACATTTTGAACTTTGCTGTGAAGTCTGGGTTACTTCTTCTTTTTCTTCTTCTTTGGCTGTTTACGTTGTCCTGATTCCGGGCTGTTCTGATTATCTGCGCCACTGGATGAGTTCCCGTCAATGTGAAGATCTTTTGCAATCTCATCTTGAAGTGAAATGTGATCTTTGGCAGCGCGCTTTTTCATTAACTCTTCATAAGCTGGTGATCCAGGTGTTGGGTTTCGCTTGATGACATAGAACTGTTGTCCCATTGTCCAAAGGTTTGTTGTTCCCCAGTAAATCAAAACACCGACGGGGAAGTTAACACCGGATACGGCAAAAATAATTGGGAAGATGTACATCATAACTTTTTGTTGCTGCATCATCATATTGTTTGAGTCTTCTTGTTT
>CAYRJB010000006.1:17972-37011 GCA_964424485.1 uncultured Actinomycetes bacterium | reverse complement strand
AGAAGTACGGCCTAAAGAAGGCACGTAAGCGTTCTCAATACAGCAAGCGTTAATCTTTCGAGTCTTACGAAATGGCCCTCTTTGGCACCGATGGTGTGAGAGGTCTTGCCAATCGCGATCTCACTGCTGAATTAGCACTGGATTTATCCGTCGCTGCTGCACACGTTCTTGCAGAAAAAGGCGCTTTTGCTGGTCATCGTCCAAAAGCAATAGTTGGTCAGGATTCTCGAGCATCGGGTGAATTCCTTGAATCCGCTGTTGTTGCAGGCCTGGCTAGCGCTGGTATTGATGTTTATCGAGTCGGCGTACTCCCAACCCCTGCAGTTGCATATCTCGTGGCAGAGACCGGGGCAGATCTTGGAGTCATGATCTCGGCATCGCATAATCCAATGCCTGATAACGGAATTAAGTTTTTCGCTAAAGGCGGAGGCAAACTTGATGATGCCTTAGAAGCCGCAGTTGAAGCACGAATGGGTGAAGAGTGGGAACGCCCGATTGGTGCATCTGTAGGCCGAGTCATTAATGACGAATCTGCTGGCGAGCGATATATCTATCACTTACTAAATTCGCTCTCGACATCATTACATGGACTTAAGATCGTAGTTGATTGTGCAAATGGAGCTTCTTCTCGAGTTGCACCTAAGGCCTACATCCGCGCAGGTGCGCAAGTAACAGCTATTCATGCTTCGCCCAATGGATTAAATATTAATGACAACTGCGGATCTACCCATATGGAATCTTTGATTGCAAAGGTAAAGGAGATTGGCGCAGACCTAGGTATTGCACATGATGGCGATGCTGATCGTTGCTTAGCAGTGGACCACGAAGGAACTGTGGTCGACGGCGATTTCATTATGGCGATTCTTGCAACCGCGTGGAAAAACGAAGGTCGTCTCAAGCAAGACACCATCGTCGGTACAGTAATGAGCAACCTTGGATTTATAAAGGCAATGGCAGATGCGGGTATTACGGTTCCAACAACTGCAGTTGGAGATAGATACGTTTTAGAAAAGATGATTGCCAGCGATTTTAATCTCGGCGGAGAACAATCTGGTCACATCATTATGCGAGATTACGCGAATACGGGCGACGGTCTTCTCACTGCGATTCAATTAATGCAGATCGTGGCAGTAACAGGAAAATCTTTGAAGGAACTTTCCTCGGTGATGCAGCGATTCCCACAATCACTTATCAATGTTAAAGATGTGAAGAAAGAAAAACTTGAATCCTCTGAATTGATTAAGTCGCATATTGCCAAGAAAGAAAGTGAATTAGGCGCCCGGGGTCGCATTCTCGTTCGACCTTCTGGCACTGAATCACTGGTGAGAGTCATGGTTGAAGCAGAGACTGTTGATGAAGCCGAAGCGATAGCAGGCGAGATCGCCGCTCTAGTACGATCAGAACTTAGCTAATCAATCGGGGGAATATTTAATGTGCGGAATTGTCGGGTACACCGGTAAATCCGTCGCCCTTTCTCCAGTTCTTGAAGGTCTTCGTCGTTTGGAATATCGCGGATATGACTCTGCAGGAATAGCGATGCCTCAAGGCGACAAACTCTGGGTTGAAAAACGTGCGGGTAAGTTAGGAAATCTAGAATCTTCTTTAGGAACTTTTCCATCATCTCATTCAGGTATTGGCCATACTCGTTGGGCAACTCATGGCGGACCGACGGATACTAACGCGCACCCTCATTTAGATAATGAAGGAAAACTTGCTCTGATTCACAATGGCATTATTGAGAATTATGTTGAACTTCGCGCGGAACTGGAAAAACGTGGCCACGTTTTTCATTCTGAAACAGATACAGAATCTGTTGTTCATCTGCTCAGTGATGCTCGCAAAAAGCATGGGGGAGATCTTGCCGCTGCCATGCGCGAAATTTGCAAGGAATTGCGCGGCTCTTTTACCTTGCTAGCTCTGCATGCAGATGATCCAGAAAGGATTGTCGGTGCACGTAGAAACTCACCACTGGTAGTTGGAGTAGGTGATGGAGAGAATTTCCTCGCTTCTGACGTTGCGGCGTTTATTTCCAATACGAAACGGGCGTTGGAATTAGGCCAAGACGAAGTAGTTGATATAACACCTAACTCGATTGTGGTGACAAATATTGATGGCAAAGTCTTGCCACATAAAGAATTTGAAATTGCATGGGATGCATCTGCAGCCGAACGTGGGGGCTACCCACACTTCATGCTCAAAGAAATTTATGAACAACCAAAGGCTGTTGCGGATACTTTAATTGGACGCACTGCTGGACTGGATGAAGAAATCACGAAAAATATTGATTTAAAGGCAATCAATAAAGTGGTGATTGTGGCATGCGGAACTGCGTATCACGCAGGTTTGGTCGGAAAATATGCCATTGAAAAATGGGCAGATATTTCCTGCGATGTAGAGCTAGCTTCCGAATATCGCTATAGAGAACCAAGTATTGATTCTTCAACACTTGTAATTCCTATCTCCCAATCTGGGGAGACTATGGATACTTTGATGGCACTTCGATACGCCAAAGGCGAAGGAGCGAAGATTTTCTCCGTGTGCAACACAAATGGATCAACAATCCCACGGGAATCAGATGCTGTTCTCTACACACATGCTGGCCCAGAGATTGCTGTTGCATCCACAAAAGCTTTCCTCACACAACTTGTTGCGATGTACTTGCTGGCACTTCATATGGGGCGTCAACGCGGAACCGTTTCACCTGCACTCGGTGAAGAACTTGCCCGGGAAATTGCAGATCTACCTGGCAAAGTGGAACAAGTATTGGAGACTGTTGAGCCACTTCGCGAACTTACTCGCCAATTTAAAGATGCGTCTTCAATGCTTTTCTTGGGTCGCCATGTCGGCTATCCGACGGCGCTTGAAGGTGCCCTGAAATTAAAAGAACTGGCTTATATGCACGCCGAAGGTTTTGCTGGAGGCGAACTTAAACACGGCCCGATTGCATTAATTGATAACGGAACTCCTGTCGTTGCAGTAATGCCGCCATCTCGCTCGATTCTTGCTGAAAAAATGGCTAGCAATGTTCAAGAAGTAAAAGCACGCGGCGCAATAGTAATTTCGATCGGGGATGCAGATCTTCCTAGTGCCACGCATAACATTCGAATACCTGCAACTCACGAATTTCTTCAACCCGTCCTCGCTGTAGTTCCACTTCAAGTTATCGCTTATGAAATGGCTATTGCGAGAGGAAATGATGTCGATCAGCCACGTAATCTAGCTAAGTCTGTCACGGTGGAATGATGATTGGAAATTTCGACAAACTCCCCACTGAGCGAAAAGCTGAAATGTGGAAGGCAATTAGAGGATCCATTTGGCTGTTTTTTGGTTTTGTTATCGTTACTCAACAAGTTTTGACTAAAGGTTATCTCTATCAATTTGATCAGTGGGTGCGCCACCTCAAGCGTCACACATTCAAAGGCACCTCATCCCATCTCTTATTAGCAGTGGATGACCTTGGTTTGCGTGGATTTACAGCAACAGTATTACTTATTTCTGCTGCGCTCATTGGCTATCGTTTTAAGTCATGGCGCCCTTTTAATTTATCTATTCTCTCTTTACTTCTTCTCAACGGCGTTGTCGGTTTGGCAAAGCTTTCATTTGGAAGAGTGAAGCCTCGTCTTGCAGATAACCTCTTTCAAATCACTGGAATGTCTTATCCATCTGGCCATGCTGCGAATGCCCTCCTGACTTGGGGGCTCCTTGCCTATCTCATTTTTAGATATACGAATCGAAAGCCATTCGTAGGAATGCGACTTGATCCATTAGTGGCTCTAATAACTCTAGGAGTCTGTACTGCATCGTTATTGCGAAATACGCACTGGTTCTCGGATTTGCTTGGAGGAGTTCTGCTCGGGGGCTCACTTCTTGTTTTTGTTATTGCTGTAGATCGAGCAATTCATTCTGAAAAACAGCCTTCCTGAATTAGGCTGAACCTGTGATCGAGGGCATCGGCATCGACGTTGTAGATATCTCCAGATTTCAAGAATCTCTGGAGAGAACCCCAGCGCTGCGCGAAAAGTTATTTACCGAACGCGAAGCGAAGCTCGGCATTCAATCACTCGCCGCGCGATTTGCTGCGAAAGAAGCGCTAGCAAAGGCGCTCAATGCTAAGTATGTGTTTGCTTGGCATGATTGCGAGGTAGTGAATGAAGAAAGCGGACGCCCCGCGTTTCTCTTTTCCGGCGACCTCATTGATCGAATAGATAGCGCACGAGTTCATCTCACTCTCTCACATGATGCAGGGATTGCATCTGCAATGGTTATAGTGGAGCGCGAATGAGTTACCGCGCATTTGTTGAGGTAGATCTTGCTGCGATTGCACATAATGTAAAAACTATTAAGTCTCAAACTGACGCTGAGATTCTTGCTGTCGTGAAAGCGGATGCGTATGGACATGGATTGGTTCCTGTCGCACAAACAGCTGTAGCTGCAGGCGCAACCTGGGTTGGCGTTGCGCTTTTGGAGGAAGCCGTCGAAATTCGCAAAAGTGGGATTGATGTTCCTGTCATTGCTTGGTTGACGCCACCGGGCGATGATTTTGAATCTGCACTTCGACATGGCATTGATCTTTCGATTTCTTCAATCGTATTGTTGCGCGAAGTTTTATCTGCAGCTAAGAAAGTTGGCATTAAGCCTCGCATCCATATAGAAGTTGATACAGGTATGCGACGAGGAGGCTTTCTTGATGAGTGGCAAGGTTTTCTCGCGGAATTACAAAAAGTTCAAAGCGAAATCACAATAGTTGGCTTATGGACTCATTTTGCTCGCGCTGATGAACCAGAATCCATTTTTACTTCAGAGCAAGTTGCAAATTTTGAAGTGCGCCTTCAAGAGTTGAGCGCAATTGGGATTACTCCTCAGATTGTCCATCTTTCAAACTCAGCTGCAGCATTGAAACATCCAGCTGCTCACCGAAATCTTCTCCGCCTTGGAATTGCTATGTACGGATTGAGTCCGGATGTAAATACGCTAGGAAATAACTTTGGGCTTAAACCTGCTATGACCCTGAGAGCAAAATTGGCATTGGTGAAAGAAGCGCCAGCTGGATCAGCAGTTGGTTATGGAGGAACAGCAATTCTTAAGAACGATACAAAACTTGGGGTTGTTGTTCTCGGATACTCCGATGGGATTCCACGTAATGCAACATCTGATGCAGGAGTCTCATTTGCAGGAGCTAGAGCTCCTCTGGTTGGGCGAGTCTCTATGGACCAGTTTGTGGTCAATCTCGGAATAAGCTCCGAAGCGAAGTCTGGTGATTACGTCACTGTTTTCGGTGAGGATGGGTACTCAATTGATGAGTGGGCGAGCGCCTGCGGAACAATTAATTACGAAATAGTGACCCGTATTGCCCCCCGTGTGCATAGAATCTACCGTCATTAATTTTTGAGAAGTTTTCCAAGGTACTTGAAGGGATATCGTGACAACGCGTCTGCTTTCGATCGATGGCCTCACCGTTAAATTTGGTGGATTAACTGCCCTTTCAAATGTATCTATCGAAGTGCATCCAGGAGAAGTTGTTGGACTCATCGGTCCAAATGGTGCCGGTAAGACAACACTCTTCAATTCAATCTGCGGTCTGGCACCAGTAGCAGCAGGTTCTCTTACTCTTAATGATGTAAAAGTCGATTGGCCAAAACCTCACGACCTCGCTGAACTTGGAATCTCACGAACACTTCAAGGGGTTGGTCTCTTTCCGGATTTAACGGTAGTAGAGAATGTAAAAGTCGGCGCACATAAGCACGCTAAGAGTTCGATACTTAGATCAGCTTTCGCACTTGATAAGAAGGAAGAGAAGAATTTAGAAGAGCGATCAGCAAAGGCTCTCGAACGAGTCTATGCATCTAGCCTCGGAGAAAGTCAGGCGGACTCATTGCCTTATCCTGTCCAGAAGCGAGTTGCCATAGCTAGAGCTCTTGTTAACAATCCGCGACTTCTGCTTCTGGATGAACCAGCAGGAGGATTGGGGCATCAAGATATTGAGTGGATGAATTCGCTCATAAAAAACCTCAAAGTTGAAAGCTCAATTTTGTTGGTAGAACATCATATGGATGTTGTGATGAATGTGTGCGATCGAATTTATGTACTCAATTTTGGTGAAATCATCGCCCATGGAACTCCTTCTGAAGTACGCAATAACCCAGAGGTTATTGCTGCATATTTGGGGGCTGATGCATAGTGTTGAGCGTTTCGCATTTGAATATTAGCCATGGCGCAGTTCACGCAATTCGCGATCTCTCATTTACTATTCAAAAAGGTGAACTCGCGGCCGTCATCGGGTCGAATGGAGCGGGCAAGACAACATTGCTACGCGCACTTTCCGGACTCATTCCAGCACAATCTGGTAGTGCGCACTGGGGAACCACTTCGTTGCTTGGCAATAAGCCTGAAAATTTAGTGCGCGCTGGTATCGTCCATGTTTCTGAGGGCAAAGCTGTCATTCCACAATTGAGCGTTGAAGAGAATTTAAAACTTGGTGGAATCTGGCGTCGCGATAAGAGCGATGTTGCAAGGGCAACTGAAGAAGTTTTTGATTTATTCCCACGACTTAAAGAGCGATATTCACAATCAGCTGACACGCTTTCGGGCGGTGAGCGTCAAATGCTCGCAATCGGAAGAGCGCTTATCTCAAGACCAGAATTGCTTTTGTTGGATGAACCTTCTCTTGGATTAGCACCGCTTGTTATCGATCAAATCTTTCATGCAATTGATGCTTTGCGACATCGGCTTGGTTTGACTGTTCTTTTAGTCGAGCAGAATGCAATGAGTGCATTGAAAATTGCAGACACAGGCATCATCATCAATGTTGGCTCACTGGTTACCCAGGGATCATCTTCATCTCTGCTGAGTGATGCTGACTTGAGATCGGCATATTTGGGGTACTAATGCTGATACTTGACACTCTTCTCATAGGGCTCAGCAGTGGCGCTATTTATAGCCTCATGGCGCTCGCGCTCGTATTGGTTTGGCGTTCGACTCGAGTTGTGAATTTTGCACAGGCGGGTCAAGCGATTCTCTCAACTTACCTTGGCTACGAAGTCATGATGCGAACGCATAGCTATTGGATTTCATTGCCCTTTGCAATTCTTGGGGGAGCAATTCTTGGAGCTCTCGTTGATTCGCTGCTTATGCGACCACTCTCTAAGAGAAGTCATAAAGGGGCGGTGTCGGAGATTGCGCCAGTTATTGCGACCCTCGGTTTGTTGGGATTAATTCGAAGTGTGACAGGTTTGATTTGGGGAAATACCTATCTGCAATACACATCCCCACTTGATCCGAAGGGTTTCGCCATCGGGGCACACACAGTTCCATTCTCCCCGCTGAACGCTGTGATTGTCCTCGGAGCGCTTATCGTGATGGCACTTTTTGCATTCATTTTTAGATTTACGAATTTAGGGTTGGCTTTGAGGGCTTCATCATTTCAACCTGAAATATCTCAATTGGCTGGAATACGCGTGGATAGAACTCGAACAATTGGTTGGGCATTTGCAGGAGCTGCAGGCGCTGTTGCGGGTGCTCTCGTTACGCCGACTACGTATTTATCTCCGAACTCACTAGATCTTCTTCTTGTTTCGGGATTTGTTGCAGCTGTCATTGGCGGCCTTGATAGTTTGATTGGTGCAGTCATTGGCGGATTAATTTTAGGTGTGGGTTTTGCTTTCATTCTTCAGTACGTGGGAGCTTCAGTAACATTTAGTGCTGCTTTCATCATCTTAATTGTCGTACTTTTGTTACGCCCGCAGGGAATCCTGGGCAAGCGAGGTGGACGTGATGCGTAAGTCTGCAATCTTGCGAGCAGCCATATTTGCAACTGTTTCATTGGCACTTCTCGGAGCAAGTAATTACATAGATGAATTGCGTGTTTACCAAGGAGCTGAAATTGGAATCTACGTTGTTGCAATTTCATCAATCATTCTCTTGACTGGATTCTCTGGGCAAATTTCTCTTGGCCATGGCGCACTTATGGCAATAGGTGGATATGCTGCTGTTCTATCCTTTAATTATTGGCATCTGCCACTGATTCTGGCATTTACAGTCGGTGCAATAGTTGGAGCTATCTCTGGAGTAATTCTGGGATTTGCTGCTGCACGTTTAAGTGGTCCATATTTGGCCGGCACAACTCTCGCATTAGCTGTTGGCATTCCTTCACTTGCAAATCAATTTAAAATTCTTGGCGGAGAAGCTGGATTAACATTTGATGTTGGCGAAGCGCCGAAGTGGATTCGTGGAATCGTCGGAGAAGAGTTCTCTCAATATAAGTGGTTCTTCTGGATAGCCGTGATCGTCGTAATGCCAACAATGTGGTTTATAAAGAATCTGTTACAAAGTCGTTATGGAAGGACTTGGAGGGCAGTTCGCGGAAATCCGACTGCAGCAGCGCTGTCAGGCATCAATATCGGCAGGGCGAAAGTTTTGGCATTTACAGTCAGTTCGGCTCTCGCAGGGTTGGCTGGCTCTTTATTAGCAATGCTTTTGGGCCTCGTTGCCCCTATGGCCTTCACTCTCTCTTTAAGTTTCACTCTTGTGACGGGTGCGGTTCTTGCGGGAGTTACCAACCTCGCAGGTAGCATTGCCGGCGCAGTGGTTTTAGTTGTGATCCCAGAAATCACGGATGCCGTAGCTACGCATCTGGGAGGATCTGAGAAAGTAACTGCAAACCTACCGGGCTTGATTACAAGTGTGTTGTTGATTTTGACGGTGGTATTTCTACCGAATGGTCCGCAACTACATTTAAAAAGAAAGTCTGGCCCAAAAACTAAATAAAACCCTCTCACTCTGGAAGGAAGACGATGCTCGTTCAACGTAGCACGAAGCGCGGAGTCTTTGCAGTAGCAATTGCTGCTGTAGCCGCTCTCGCAGTCAGCGCAATCCCAGCGCAGGCGTTTACTCCACATATGGAAACTGGAGTTTCAGCCACAACAATCAAACTTGGAGTCACAGTTCCACTTACTGGTTCTGCTGCTCCTGGATACAACAAGGTGCCTTACGGCATGAAGGCCTACTTCGATTACGTCAATGACAATGGCGGAGTTTATGGTCGCAAAGTTCAACTCGTTATCAAGGATGATGGGTATAGCCCAACCCTTGCTAAAGCAGCAACCAACGATCTCATCCTCAAGGATAAAGTTTTCGCTTTAGTTGGAACACTCGGTACTGCAAACAACGAAGCAACAACCAAGTTTGTCAATGACAAGAAGGTTCCTCGCCTCTTTGTTAATACTGGCTTTTCTGGTTTTGCAGATATGAAGAAATATCCAACAACATACCCACTATTCCCTTCCTATGCGATGGAAGCAAAAGTTATGGCTCAGTACCTTGCCGATAACTTTGCAGACAAGAAAGTTGCACTCATCTATCAAGATGATGACTTCGGCGTCGACGCTCTCGCAGGATTCAAGACAGCTGGTACAAAGTTTGTAGCTCAGATTCCATATGCATCTGGCTCACAAGCTGATCCAACTGTTGTTGGAAAGTGGATTACTTCAATCGTTTCATCCGGTGCGCAGGTTGCAGTTATGTTCGGAGTTTCCTCTGCAACAGCAGCCGCACTGGGCGGTGCATACAAGGCTGGTCTTGCTGGAAAGGTTCAATGGATTCTCGGATCTGTTGGTGCTGACCCAACAACTATCAAGACCATTGCTCCAACTGCGCTCCCATTACTCGGTGGATCAATCGCTCTTTCATTCTTGCCTTCACCATCGGATTCTGCCGATGAATATGTGAAGCAATTTATGGAAATCAACACCAAGTACAACAAGGCTGCAGTCTTTGATAACAACGTTCTCGTTGGCATGAATGCTGCAATGCTCGCCGTTCAAGCTCTTCGCGCTGCTGGTAAGAATCCAACTCGTGCAGGTTTGATTGCAGCACTCAATTCAAAGGGATCTACTTTTGCTAGCGCTGGTTTCTCAGGAATTGGTTATAGCTCATCAAGTCGCGTTGGATACAACGGTTATTGGTTTGGAAAAATTGGACTTGATGGTTCCATGACACCAGTTGATGGAGCAGGAAAGTACACAATCTATACAACAGATTCAGGATCAGGTGCAGTCAGCAAGTCTGCATCCAAGCGTCCTGCAATGCCAGCGAAGGGATTGCCAACTAACTAATGAATACAAAACTCACTAAGAAGCTTGCAGTTGTTGGAGCAGCACTTGTTGCTTCACTTGCAATCACAGGCATTACCTCCACATCTGCGCATGCAGCTCCTGCTTGTGCAGGCACCGCACTTGTGCAATGCCAAGGTGTCACCAGTGATGGCGCACCTTATGTCATGCAGGTACCTGGCAACTTCAATGGAACTGCATTCCTCTATTCACATGGATATCGCTACAACATTGATATTCCTGCAGCGGTTCCGCTTATCGGCGGTTACAAGGTAACCAATACCCCACAACCTGGCCCATTCCCTTTGACTAATTCTTCAGACTTAACCGTAATGAAGTATTTGCTTTCAAAGGGATATGCAATCTTCGGTTCTGGCTTTGCCAAGCAAGGTTGGAACACGGATTCCGGTCTAGCCACAGATGTTGAATTAATTAAGACATTCAAAGAAAAGTTCACTACTACTAAGCATGTAGTTGCATGGGGTGAATCCCTTGGTGGATTCATCACACAAGCACTTGCTGAGAAGCATCCAGAGCTTGTCGATGCTGTGGCTCCGATGTGTATGGCTGCAGGTACAGTTGAAGCTGAACTCACGATGGCAGGTGACTTCCTTTGGGGTATAAAGACTTTCTTTGATCCATCAATCAAAGGTGGCAACTATGCAAACTCTGCTGAAGCTATCGGAGATCTCGTAAAAGTCTTTACGATTATGGGCAAGCTTCAAAAGGGAATCGGCACTGAACTTGTTACAGGAAAGCCAGCATGGCCAGATACAACTCCTGCAGCAGTTTCAGGTTCTGCCCTTGCAAGTATCCCAACTCGTTCTGTCCTCTTGATGCTCGGTTTGATGTCTGGACTTCCAACTCAATCTGCGCACTTTGATGGAACTACTGGTCCTGGTTCTCCAAATTCATCGACATATACAAGCTTTGCGCTCGCGGCTTCACCAGCGTTAGCAGTTCTAGAAAATGGAACAACTGCAGCAGCACTGGCAGTTCTTGTTACCGCAGATGTTGAACAGCAAGCGGGCGGTGCTATCTATGACAATACAAAGACTGACTATTCAGCTCGTGTTGCGTCGGAAGCATCTGTATATAACGCGGGCCTTTCTGGTTCTTCTGCAATTGCGGGAATGCTTGGGTACCTCAAGGTAGCTCCACGCGTGACTGGAAATGCAGCAGCTATTGCGAAGATGCGTTCATTTGTTAGCCATACCGGCAAGATAAATGTTCCTACCATCACTCTCGCTGGAACAGCTGACCAAGTAACGCCTCCAGGCAACACACAGCTAATCGCTGAAAAGTATGCTGCGCAATATGAGGCCGCGAAGGCTGCCAATATCAAGGCGGGCAAAGCTCGAGGCCTTCCACAGCTTGCAAATATTTGGGTAGTTCCACCAACTCACTACACCACATTTGATGCAACTGGCTCGCCTGTTACATCAACTCCGCCAGCTAATGGAACAACTCATTGCTACTTCACAGCGAAGCAGTACATCGGTGTTGCAGATCTTCTTGCAGCAGCGGCGACTGAAGGAATGCCAAAGCCTGGCAAGGTTGCGAACGTCGTTCGCAAGATGAAGGGTGCAATCATTGATGCGGACTTCAAGCCAACGCTCTTGAAGTTCTATCAGGCTGATTAATACTTCTTTTAACTTCTAAAAGAAGTGAAAAGCCCCGGGTCAACGACCCGGGGCTTTTCTATTAGGCTCTACATATGTTCGCAGCCTATGAGGTTCATAGCCTGGATGAGATGCACTCACTCGGCGCTCGTCTTGGGGGGTTTTTACGCAATGGCGATGTCGTATTGCTCCATGGCGCATTAGGGGCAGGCAAGACTGCACTCGTGCAAGGGATAGGAAAGTCTCTTGGTATAGATGAAATAACTTCTCCAACTTTTGTCATTTCAAAGAGCTATCCAGGCCTTATCCACGTAGATGCCTATCGATTGGTGGGGGAGCCAGCTGCGCTCTTTGATGACCTCGATCTGGATTCTCAAATGTCGAAAGCCGTCACTGTCATCGAGTGGGGCGATGGATTTGTTGAGCGATTAACAAATGAATACCTAGAAATCTCAATTGAATTTGGTGAAGAAGAGAGCGACAGAACACTCACATTTGTTGGCCATGGACCTCGCTGGAAGAACTTCTCACTATGACTATTTCTCTTGCGATTGATACATCAACGAGTCGCACATCAGTAGCTCTCATTGAAAATGGAAATCTGCTTGCTGAAGCTCACCATGACGATCCGATCGCTCATGGCGAAGTTTTGCCACAGATGGTTGCAGAGGTATTGAAAATTAAGAATGAAATTCATGAGGTAGTAATAGGTATGGGCCCGGGTCCATTTACTGGGCTTAGAGTGGGAATAGTATTTGGACAATCCTTTGCCTTTGCTAGAAACATTCCATGGCGCGGAGCATGTTCACTTGATTCAATGGCTTCTCAGATTGAAGAGAATGATTTTATTATCGCAACAGATGCCAGGCGCAAAGAATATTTTTGGGCTCACTACCGTGATGGCAAGCGTATAGGCGAACCTCAAGTCGCACTAACAAAAGTTGTGGATTCATTTCATACGAAGGTTTATAAAGAGGGGGACATATACCCTCGCGCAGCACTCCTTATTTCAAGCAAAGATAATTATCGCGAACCAATTTATGTACGTAGACCAGATGCGTACCCAGCCCCAGAAGGCGTCACATTTCGATCGATGAATGAAATGGACCTTGTCACTGTTGCCGCTATGGAAGCTGTTATCTATGAGGGCGAAGACCCATGGTCGCGAGCACAATTTCAAGAAGAGCTAAGTGAAAAAGATAGGCATTACATTGTTGCTGAATATGCAGGAAATGTTGTTGGCTATTGCGGAGTGATGGTTGCAGGCGAAGTAAGTGACATCCTCACCATTACAGTTGATGGGAAATTCCGCCGAAAAGGCATTGGCCGTGAATTCCTTAAACGAATGATTGATTGGTCGCGCAATAAAGGCGTTGAAGCTGTGATGCTGGAGGTGCGAGTAGGCAACGAGGAAGCTGTTCCACTCTATACATCGAACGGCTTTTACCCTCTCAATATCCGAAAGAATTATTACGGACCTGGCCTTGATGCCCGCGTTATGCGAAAGGATCTGCGATGAGCGATCCTCTAGTACTTGGTATTGAGACATCGTGTGATGAGACTGCGGTAGGAATCGTCCGCGGAAGAACGCTTCTTGCTAATGTAATTTCTTCCTCAGTTGAAACTCATGCGCGATTTGGGGGAGTTGTCCCTGAGATTGCAAGCAGAGCGCATCTTGAAGCAATTCATAATGTAATCGCACAAGCCCTTGATGATGCTGATGTAACAATAAACGATATTGATGCATTTGGTGTTACTGCCGGACCCGGACTTATTGGGGCGCTTCTTGTCGGAACAAGTTCAGCATCTGCACTTGCTCTCGGAACAAATAAACCTCTCTACGGAGTCAACCATCTCTCTGCTCATCTCTCTGTTGATCAACTCAACAATGGCGATACTTTTGGCGGCGCTATCGGATTACTTGTATCAGGTGGACATAGCTCAATTCTGAAGATCAAGGATTTTGTCTCAGACGTTTCTGTCATTGGCTCTACTATGGATGACGCAGCTGGCGAAGCGTTCGACAAAATAGCGCGCTTATTAAAACTTTCATTTCCTGGTGGGCCAGCAATTGATAAGTTATCGAAAGAAGGAGATGCGCGCGCAATTGATTTTCCGCGAGGACTTTCAGGTCAAGAAGAACATCGCTTTGACTTTTCTTTCTCAGGACTTAAAACTGCAGTGTCGCGTTACCTACAACAAACCCCTAGCCACGTGGTTGCAGATGTTGCTGCTTCATTTCAAGAAGCGGTCGCAGATGTCTTAATTTCAAAAACTCTCGATGCTGCAAAGCATGAAGGCATCGATACTGTAATTATTGCCGGGGGAGTTGCAGCCAACTCCAGACTTCGTGGCCTTGCTGAAGAGAGATGTGCCAAGCAGAACATTCGTTTGCGCATTCCACCGTTGGCGCTGTGTACGGATAATGGGGCGATGGTGGCGGTGCTTACTTCACTTGCGGTCGCGTCAGGAGCCGCACCTTCACCTCTTGGATTACAGGCGAGCTCGACCTCTGGGATCTCTGAGATCATCTGGTAAATCCAGCCGGAGGAGCTCGGCGCTGAACCGCCGATTTTGCTCAAGCCCTAGCTCGCTCAGGACGGAAGCTTTGGCGCGGAATCCCCGCGCCTCGCCCCGACTTCGCGGCGGCTTCAGCCTTCGCTACCACTAGGGCTTGAGCAAAATCGGGGATTTAGAGCCTGGGAATATCGCAGGTAGAGTTCGCGTTAGCACTCGCGTGCCCCGTCTGCTAACGCCTCCTCTGAAGTCGTTGGCTGGCGATGTGGCTGCTGGTGAATTAAATGAAGTAAACGAATAGAGATACATTTAAAAAGGAGAAAGCAATGGCATTCGCTATTAAGCCTCTAGAAGACCGCATCGTCGTTCAGACCCTCGCTGCAGAACAGAAGACAGCCTCTGGCCTCGTAATTCCAGATACAGCACAAGAGAAGCCACAAGAAGGAACAGTTATTGCAGTAGGTCCAGGTCGCTTTGATGATTGCGTTCGCGTTCCAAAGGATGTAAAATTCGGAGATGTAGTTCTCTACAGCAAGTACGGCGGTACCGAAGTGAAGTACAACGGTGAGGAATATCTAGTTCTCTCTGCTCGCGACATTCTTGCAATCATTGAAAAGTAATCTAATAAAAATCGAATAAAAGTCGAATAAGAATTTTAGGAGCGAATTAAAGTGGGTAAGAGCTTACATTTTGACGAGCAAGCACGTCGTGGCATGGAGCGCGGCGTCAATACGCTCGCAGATACAGTCAAAGTGACATTGGGGCCAAAGGGTCGCAATGTTGTGATTGCAAAGTCTTTTGGCGCTCCACTCATCACTAATGATGGTGTGACGATTGCCAAAGAGATTGAACTCTCTGATCCAGCAGAAAACATGGGCGCTCAACTTGTGAAGCAAGTTGCTGAGAAGACCAATGACATCGCTGGTGATGGAACAACAACTGCAACTGTTCTTGCTCAAGCAATGGTTCGCGAAGGACTTCGCAACCTTGCAGCAGGCGCACAGCCGATGGATCTCAAGTATGGCATCGAACGAGCTGTCGAAGCTGTTGCTGGTGAATTGAAAAAGAATTCGACTGCTGTTTCTGGCAAATCTCAAATTGCAGATGTGGCAACCATCTCTGCTCAAGATCGCGTCATTGGCGATCTCATCGCCGAAGCCATGGACAAAGTTGGCAAGGATGGCGTCATTACAGTTGAAGAATCATCAACCACAGGAGTTGATCTCGAATTCACTGAAGGTATGCAATTCGATAAGGGCTATATCTCTCCATATTTCGTCACCGATACTGATCGCATGGAGACCGTTCTTGAAGATGCATTTGTGCTTATTTCAGGTACCAAAATTTCAAATCTCAACGAGGTTCTTCCGGTTCTCGAGAAGGTTGCTCAAGCAAGCAAGCCACTCTTGATTATTGCTGAAGATGTTGAAGGTGAAGCGCTTTCAACTCTCGTTGTAAACCGCATGCGTGGAACATTTGCTTCTGCAGCTGTGAAGGCTCCTGGTTTTGGCGATCGTCGCAAGGCGATGCTTCAAGACATCGCAGTTCTTACAGGCGGCCAAGTTATCTCTCCTGAAGTTGGTCTCAAGCTCGACCAGATTTCACTCGACCTCCTTGGCAAAGCACGTCGTGTTGTTATTACTAAAGACAACACCACCATTGTTGATGGGGCGGGCGATAAGAAGGCTGTCGCAGATCGCATTGCTGAGATCCGCAACGAAATTTCAAAGACAGATTCCGATTGGGATCGCGAGAAGTTACAAGAGCGTTTAGCGAAACTTGCTGGTGGCGTTTGCGTGATTCAAGTCGGTGCCCATACTGAAGTAGAACTCAAGGAAAAGAAGCACCGCCTTGAAGATGCAATTTCAGCAACTCGCGCTGCGGTTGAAGAAGGAATCGTTGTCGGTGGTGGAGCTGCACTTGTGCACGCTGCGACTGTCCTCGAAAACGATCTCGGCTTTGAAGGAGATCGAGCAGTTGGCGTCCGTCTAGTGCGCAAGGCTTGCGATGAACCACTTCGCTGGATTGCAGAAAATGCCGGTGAAGAGGGTTATGTAGTTGTCTCCAAGGTTCGTGCGATGAAAGCCGATGAAGGTTATAACGCAGCGACAGATGTTTATGGCAACCTTGTTAAGGATGGCGTTATTGATCCAGTTAAGGTGACGCGTTCTGCGCTCGCTAATGCTGCATCCATCGCGGCTATGTTTATTACAACCGAAGCTCTTGTCTTTGAAACTCCAGAAGATAAGCCAGAGGTTGCAGCTGGACATGGTCATAGCCATGGACCTGGTGGACACTCTCACTAAGAGCTCAATTCCTTAAAAAACCGCGCAGCAATGCGCGGTTTTTTTATTTCCCGATACAGCCCACTAGACTCGGCCAATGCTCGGGTCTTACGAGAGATTTAATGAAAGCAACCAAAAGGTCATTCTCCTTGGCCTCACATACGATGATGTCCTCTTGCTTCCAGATGAATCTGATGTCGTACCAAGCGAGGTAAATACAAGAACTCGACTTTCCAGGCATATCGAACTGGATATTCCGATTGTTTCTTCAGCTATGGATACCGTGACCGAATCCAAGATGGCCATTGCCTTAGCAAAGGCTGGCGGTATTGGAATTGTCCATCGAAACCTTTCTATCGAAGATCAAGTGAAGCATGTAGTTGAAGTTAAAAAGCATGGTCGAGTTGGTGCTGCAGCTGGTGTTGGGGATGATGGATTTGCTCGCGCATCTGCTCTTATCGAATCTGGCGTGGACGTTGTAGTTGTTGATACCGCGCACGGGCATCATCGCGCAGTTCTTGAATCTGTAGCTCGCATTCGCAAAGCATTTCCCAAAGCAGAAATTATTGGCGGAAACATAGCAACGCGTTCCGGTGCGCAAGCGCTCATCAATGCTGGTGTTGATGCAGTGAAGGTTGGTGTTGGCCCAGGATCGATATGCACAACTCGCGTTGTTGCCGGAGTCGGCGTCCCGCAAGTCACTGCAATTATGGAAGCACATAAGGCATGTGTGAAGGCAGGCATTCCACTCATTGCCGACGGCGGATTGCAGTACTCAGGTGACATTGCGAAGGCAATTGTTGCCGGTGCTGACACAGTCATGCTCGGTTCATTACTGGCAGGGACAGATGAGTCACCTGGTGACTTGATTGAAATTGAAGGTCGTAAATTTAAAGGTTATCGCGGTATGGGTTCTCTTGGCGCGATGCAATCACGTGGTGAGCAAAAGTCTTATTCGAAAGATCGTTACATGCAAGACGATGTTCTCTCTGAAGACAAGCTTGTACCTGAAGGAATTGAAGGCAAGGTTGCATATCGCGGTTCTGCGTCAACCGTAATTCATCAATTAGTTGGTGGGCTCCGCTCAGGTATGGGTTATGCAGGCGCTCCGACAATTGCTGATTTGCAGAGAAATGGACAACTTATTCAAATTACTGCCGCAGGTTTACAAGAGAGCCATCCACATGATGTTCTTGATGTACAAGCTGCCCCTAACTATCAGAAGGGGAAATAGTTCATGGCTGATATAGAAATCGGTCCAGGCAAGCGCGCCCGTCAGGCATATTCTTTTGACGACATTGCAATTGTGCCAAGCCGTCGTACCCGTGACCCAAAAGAAGTCTCCACTCAGTGGCAGATTGATGCATACAAGTTTGCAATTCCCATGCTTGCAGCGCCAATGGATTCCGTTGTTTCACCACAGACTGCTATTGAAATTGGTCGCCTTGGAGGAATCGGAGTTCTCAATCTAGAAGGTCTTTGGACACGTCACGAAGACCCACGTATTCAACTTGGTGAAATCGCATCTCTTCCGCAAGAGCGTGCAATTCGTCGTATGCAAGATTTATATGCAGCGCCAATCCAACCTTCTCTCATCAAAGAACGTATCTCTGAAATTCGCTCAGCGGGAGTTCCAGTAGCTGCTGCACTCTCTCCTGCGCGCACTGCTGAATTTGCCGAGACTGTCATTAAATCTGGCGTTGATCTATTTGTTATTCGCGGAACAACCGTTTCTGCTGAGCATGTATCGGCGGAGACTGCTCCACTTAACCTTAAGAAGTTTATTTATGAAGTTGAAGTACCGGTCATTGTCGGCGGAGTTGCCACAGGACAAAGCGCGCTTCATTTGATGAAGGCTGGTGCTGCGGGAGTTCTTGTCGGTTTTGGTGGCGGCGCAGCACACACAACACGAAATGTTCTGGGAATTGAAGTTCCGATGGCTTCGGCAGTTGCAGAAGTTGCATCTGCTCGACGTGATTATATGGATGAGTCTGGTGGTCGATATGTTCACGTTATTGCCGATGGGTCAGTAGGCAAGAGCGGCGACATTGCTAAGGCAATCGCATGTGGTGCAGATGCAGTAATGATGGGATCACCACTAGCTAAAGCAAGTGAAGCTCCAGGGCAAGGATGGCACTGGGGGATGGAAGCAACACATAACGAATTACCTCGCGGCACCCGCGTGCCTGTTGGAACTGTAGGGACTTTGGAAGAGATTTTATTTGGACCATCACATACCGCAGATGGTTCAATGAATCTGTTTGGAGCGCTTCGTCGTGCGATGGCAACTTCTGGATACTCCGATTTGAAGGAATTCCAAAAAGTTGAGGTAGTAATTTCACGTGGCAAGTAATTCGAACACCTCCCAGAACGAGCTTGTGCTCGTTGTAGATTTCGGTGCTCAATATGCCCAACTCATCGCAAGGCGAGTTCGTCAAGCTCGTGTTTACTCTGAAATTGTCCCTTCATCTATGCCGGTCGAGAAGATGCTGGCTAAGAATCCAAAGGC